>CAZAQZ010000266.1:0-4876 GCA_964487175.1 uncultured Verrucomicrobiota bacterium
GGGCGATGTTCCTTGAAATGAGAGCGCCGGACAGGCCGAAGAGGCTGGCCCTAGAAGCATTGACTCTCCGGCTCTAAATTCGCACACTCCCTGAGGGGGACGAATGATAATGCGGAAATTTTTATTGGGGATATGCCTCGTCGCTGCCGGGATCACGTTGACCTCCCGGGCGCGGGCGGATTCGCTGCCCACGTTTGAGGATTTTCGGCGGGTGGATCGGACGCGGCGGATGACGGGGCAAATGCAGTCGGAAGAATTGCTCAAGGTCACGCGGATCGATCCGGCGTTGATCGCGCGGACGGTGCGAGCGCACGAGAATGATCCGCAGATGTTGTGGGCGGCGGGGGAGTTGTTCACGGACTGGGCGAACAAACGCGAGATGTATCGGGAAGCCCTGATCGCCGGGGGCACGAACACCGCCGTGGCGTTGCGGTTTGCCTGTGTGGCGATCCAACACACCGAGTTTGAGCTGGCGTCGTTCTGGTTGGACGACTGCGAAGTGCACGACAGTGACAACACCGCGCCGTGGCTGGCAGAAATCTGGATGCAGCGTCACCAGCAACGATCAATCAAGCCGTCACACGAACCATCAGGCCGCACGACCGCGTTTCGCGATTACAGCGTGGAAGCGATCCGGGCGCGCATCCGGTTCCTCGAAGCGGCGGGTTACTCGGCTTATTCGGCGCGTCGGCTCGGGTTCAGTCCCGAATCGCCGGTGCTGGACATGGCCCGTGAACTGGCCAAACCGCCCACTCCGGTGGAAGCGCTGCCGCTGTTGAAGAGCGCCGCCAAATCGATGCAGACACGCGCGCCGTTTCTGCTGGACGAATTTGTGGGTCAAAGCATCGAGGGCGCCCTGTTGATGTCGCAAAAGGATGCGGCGACGAGCGAGACTGTCCGGTTCCGATTTGTGGAAATGGAAGGCCGCCGCAAGTCGCTGCAGGACATGCTCGGCGAGGTTGACCGCGGCACGGTGGATTTCGCCACCGAGCCGGAGATGGTGCAGTATTTCGACAACGTGTTGTCCGAAGGCGAGGAAGCGGCCATGAAAGACCTGTCAACCGCCGTGCGCCACGTGTCGCCAAGCCCGTGACGACAACCCCGTCATCGCGGGACTCAGGCCGTTCGGTTGCCGGCCACTTTGCAGCGACGCGATGGACGGTGGTGCTGGCCGCCGGTCACGATAAATCACCGCAAGCCGCCCGCGCGCTGGAGGAATTGTGCCGCACGTATTGGTATCCTCTGTACGCCTACGTGCGCCGGCGCGGTCATGGCGCGGCGGACGCCGAGGATATTACTCAGGGATTCTTCGCGCGGTTGCTGGAGTTGGAATCGCTGGCCGACGTGCGCCGCGAAAAGGGGAGGTTCCGTTCGTTTCTACTGGCGGGAATGAATCATTACCTGTCCGACGTGCGCGACCGCGCCTTTGCCGCGAAGCGCGATGCGCGACGAACCATCTCGCTTGACTCGGGCGATGCCGAGACGCGTTACAGCCGGGAGCCGGCGGACACGATGACGCCGGAGCGGTTGTTCGAGAAGCAATGGGCGTTGACGTTGTTGGAGACGGTCGTGCAGCAGTTGCGCGGCGAGTACGAGGCGGACGGCAAGGGCGACATGTTCATGGAATTGCGATTCGCGATGACCGGCGAGAAGAGCGCGGTGCCATATGCCGAGCTGGCGGTGCGTCTGAAGATGACCGAGGAGGGCCTGCGGGTAGTCGTGCATCGGTTGCGGCGGCGTTACCGGCAACTGTTGCGCGAGGAGATTGCCCACACGGTGGCCGACGAAAGCGAGGTTGCCGAGGAACTGCGGTCATTGCGCCGGATTCTTTCCAGTTGAGCCGCAACCGGACGGCCCTGTAACATTCCACGCGGGTTCCCTCTGTATGGAAGTAGAGGGACAATATGCCAGACGAAACCAAGTGTCCGCAGTGCGGTAAACCGGTATCAGCCGATGCCCTGATGGGGTTGTGCCCCGATTGCCTCCTGAAAGCCGGCCAGGGCAGCGGCGCAACGAGCGCCACCGGCAGCGCGCAGGCGCCGCCGTCGGCTCCGCCCAGCCCGGCGGAACTCGCCCACTACTTCCCGGAATTGGAGATTCTGGAATTCATCGGCCGGGGCGGGATGGGCGCGGTTTACAAGGCGCGCCAGAAACGGCTCGATCGACTGGTGGCGGTGAAGATCCTGCCGTCATCGGTCAGCAGCGATCCGGCGTTTGCGGAACGGTTCGCGCGCGAGGCGCGGGCGATGGCCCGGCTTACGCATCCCAACATCGTCACGATCCACGATTTCGGACAGACCGACGGTTTGTTCTACTTCATGATGGAGTACGTGGATGGGATGAATCTGCGCCAGGTGCTCAACGCGGCGAAGATCGCTCCCAAGGAAGCGCTGGCGATCGTCCCGCAGATTTGCGATGCGCTGCAGTACGCGCACGACAAAGGCATCGTCCACCGCGACATCAAACCCGAGAACATCCTGTTGGACAAGACCGGCGTGGTGAAGATCGCCGATTTCGGTCTGGCCAAACTGGTGGGCTTGGAGGCGAAGGACCTGACCATCACCAGCAGCCACGACGTCGTGGGCACGCCGCATTACATGGCGCCGGAGCAGGTGGAACATCCCCAGGATGTCGACCACCGGGCCGACATTTACTCGCTGGGCGTTGTGTTTTACCAACTGCTGACGGGAGAATTGCCTATTGGCCGGTTCGCCGCGCCCTCGCGCAAAGTGCAAGTCGACGTGCGCCTGGATGAAGTGGTGCTGCGCGCGCTGGAGAAGGAACCGAGTCTTCGCTACCAGCAGGCGAGCCAGCTCAGGACACAGGTCGAGACGATTCTCTCAACGCCTCCGCCTGCTGCCGGCGTTCAGGGAGCGGAACAAAAGCGTGAGATTCAACCGCGCCTGTCGGGCCTAGCCATTGCAGGCGCGTGTTTGGCGCCATTGTTTTTCATGTCGATGTTCTTTTGGGATTTTCCCGGGGCTGGCGGTTTGTACGCTCTGTTTGGCATCATCGCGACGTGCCTCGGTTTCGTGGCGTGTATTGGCACGACGATTCTTGGCTGGAAGGCCGTGTCACAAATCCGCCGCTCCGCGGGACGGCTGGACGGGCTCTGGTTGGCGATGGCGGACGGCTTGTTGTATCCACTACTGCTCCTGGACAGCGTGATGGCGGTTGCGTGGATGCTCGTGATCAAGGCGGTCAATCATGTCTTCCTTGCATCGCGCTATCCGCAACTGAACGATTGTCTCTTTCTTAATCTCACTCATACGGCGGTCGTGCTGCTGCTCGTCATCGCAACGATGGCATGGGTGGACTACCTGATCGTCCGCCGTGCCTGGCGAGCGGTGAATCGGCCGATCGACGATTCGCAAATCCCGCCGGGAGCTCATTCCGTCAGGAATGCGAGAATCGTGAAAGGTGTCGTTGCCGGTTTGGCGGCGCTCATCGCTGTTCTGGCGGTCTATTATTTCCGTCCCATCAAGTCCGATTACATTGGCCAGGCATACTTCCCAAAGGGAGATTCCATTGAGATCACGTCAGTGCGGCGATCCAAGGGAAAGATGGTGGTCAAAGGTCATTACAAACTCGTCAGCTCTGACAATGCGGTGCTTGCTCTTTATATCACTACGACGGGCAGCGGCCCTGCGCACACTGCGACGGACCTGACTCAGCTCATGCGGATTCCCAAGGGGCAGGGGGATTTTGAATTGATCCATCCCCATCTTTGTCCGGGGCTGCCTCACGTTTCAATGTATGGAGCGGATGGCCACGCGTTCGCTGGAGTCTATTTCGGGACCAAGGATGAATACCTTAAAGAGCGCCAGCTTGACCTTGGCTACTACCAGACGACGGGCCAGGCAACCGTCTCAGGCCAGACGATTCGGATGGACTCACTAATAGTCGAAGTGCCTTCCGATTTTGCACTCACTCCGGAGTACACGGACCTTGGACGCCTGGAGCAACGAAAAGACGTCCGCGTGGTATCCACCCCGGTCATTATAACGGAAAACGGGCAGGAAGCCGACATCGTGGTATCGAATGGCGAACTGCAGCAACCGGGTAAATTCGCGGCCCCTGCTTCAGGATTGGATCTTCGCATCCTGCCCCATTGGGACGGCCACAAGATCAATTACAAGACGAAGATTTCGTACACAAGCCCCGGCGTGACACAGGATCAGCAAGCGGCCAGTGTTCAGCGGAGTGCTACTCAAACGTCCGTCGCTCAGGGAAGCGCGTGGCCCGGTGAAGCGGCGGTGTTTGAGTTAGGGCCTGCCGGGAACAACCGGCTGCTGCTGGCCACGATCGTGTTCACAATTGGCGGAACGAATCAGACACCGGTTACCGCTACAACAGGAACCACAAATTTCGGTCCGGCGGTTGAGCTGGTGGTGCCGTACGACAGCTTGATCGATTTCGAGAGCGGAAGAATTTCGACGCTGGATGCGACAGCCAGAGACGAGATTGCTGCGGATGATGACCGCGCTTTCGTCAAGATGAGAAAAGAAGGAGTAGATGCCCGGCTTACGGGCGGCTCAATTGTTTGGTATGAGGATTGGGAAGTCACTTTACGGACTGAGGACTGGGTAAGTCTTACTCCATCAGCACTTGAGAAATTCATAACGAACGGGTCGTTCGGAAACCCGCCCGTCACCACGAGCTTTTCGAAACCTCAGATTTCCACTTGCGGCTTCAAAACGCGCAAGGGAACACTGGGCATTCTGCAAATCACCGACTTCACCGACAACCCGCGTGGCTTGAAGATTCGCTACAAATTGGCGCAAGCTGCCGGTGAACCGGCCCAAGTGAAGTAAACCAATACCGGTCAAACAAAACCGACGACACCGTGGCCGTTTTCCTGTGCTCGGATCCCATT
>CAZAQZ010000267.1:0-4859 GCA_964487175.1 uncultured Verrucomicrobiota bacterium
ATCCTGGCTCTGTAATTCACAAACCGGATCGCAATACTGACGCAATCGGCTGCCGACTCCGGAAGAACCATCCCCCGCCCCGTAAACAACGCCGACAGATAGAAGAAGTGCTCCAGCCACGACCACACGCACAATTCTCATACGCCTCCACTCGCCTTTCCCCTCTCCAATCACCAACGCACGCCACTGTTACTAAAGCACAACTCGCCGAAAAGTCATGTCGCAATTCCGCAACGCCGTGAAACCTTCACCTTTGCTTGCACCGCCGTCATTGCGCCGATAGAATCCGCGGCTTGTGACCATCACCACTTCCGAACGACCCTGGCGGCGCGGGTTTTGGAGCTTGATCGTTACACAATTCCAGGGAGCGTTCAGCGATAACGCGCTGAAGACGCTGGTCACGTTCATCGGCCTCAGCGTGGCGGCAACCAAACAGCAACGGGAAATGATCGTGCCGCTGTTGGGCATCCTGTTCTCCGCGCCGTTCATCCTGTTCTCGATGGCGGGTGGTTTTCTGGCCGACCGGTTCAGCAAACGCACGGTGACCATCGGCGTGAAGATGTTCGAGATCGGTGTGATGATGATCGCGCTGGCCGGGTTGTGGGCCAACAGGTTGCCCGTGGCGATGGCGGCGGTTTGTTTGATGGGCGTTCACAGCGCGTTCTTTGGTCCCTCCAAATATGGATTGCTCCCGGAACTGTTGCCGGAAGAAAGATTGTCGTGGGGCAACGGCGTCCTCGAACTCGGAACATTCGTCGCCATCATTAGCGGCGGGGCCATTGCCGGGTGGCTCTTCAAATGGTTCCAGGGCAGGCAGGAGTATTCGGCGGTCCTGTTCCTGTTCCTCGCAAGCGTGGGGTTGATGTGCAGCCTGGGTATCACGCGCGTGCCGGCGGCCGATCCCGCGAAACAATTCCGCGCGAATTTCCTCGGCGACCTCTTCCGGCAAATCCAACAGATTCGTCGCGACCGCGTGTTGTGGCTGGCGGTGCTCGGCAATGTGTACTTCTCATTCGTTGGGATGCTCGTGCTGCAAAACGCCATTCTCTTCGGGACCGATACACTGCGCGTGGACGAGGTGCACACGAGTTACATGCAGGTGGCGCTGGCGATCGGCATCGGCATTGGCAGTTTCGCGGCCGGTTATCTCTCCGGTGGCAAAATTGAGTATGGTCTCGTTCCGCTCGGGGCGCTGGGATTGACGGCGTTCAGCGCGGCGCTATGGAGACCGTCATTGTCGTACCCAGCCGCATTGTGGAACCTGGGTCTCCTGGGCTTTTTCGGCGGATTCTTCATCGTGCCCATCGCCGCCATCATGCAGCACCGGCCCGACAAAAAACAGAAGGGCGCCGTGCTGGCCACGGGCAACCTGTTGTCATTTGTCGGCATTGCGCTGGCGTCCGGCGTGTTCTGGGTGGCCACAGCGAAATTCGGATTGCAGCCGCGACAGGTATTCATGCTCAGCGCCGTGATGACGCTGGGGGCAACCATCTATGTGGTGGTGCTGCTCCCTGATTCGCTGTTGCGGTTGCTGCTGTGGATGTTTACGCACTCGGTCTATCGCATCCACGTCGAAGGCCGCGAGAATATTCCTGAGCGCGGCGGCGCGTTATTCGTATGCAACCACGTCTCATTCGTCGATGCGCTGTTGGTGCTGGCCTCGACCGACCGGCCGCTGCGCTGCATTGTATTCAAGGACATCCACGATTACCCGATCGTGAAACCGTTCTCGAAGATCATGCGCAACATCCCGATCTCGTCGCAATTGCGCCCGCGCGAGATGATCAAGTCGTTGCATGAAGCCAGCGACGCGATCCGCAATGGCGAGATCGTGGTGATTTTCGCCGAGGGACAGATCACGCGCATCGGCCAGTTGCTGCCGTTCCGGCGCGGGTTCGAACGGATCATGAAGGACGTGGATGCACCGATCATCCCGATCTGTCTCGATGGCGTCTGGGGGAGCATTTTCAGTTTCGAAAAGGGCCGGTTCCTCTGGAAAGTGCCGCGTTACTTCCCCTACCCGGTCACCGTCTGCTTCGGCAAACCGATGCCGCCGACATCGACGCCATTCGAGGTGCGCCAAGCGGTGCAGGAACTGAACACAGAGGCCTGGAAATTCCGCAAGCCGAAGATGCTCATGCTCGACCGCGCGTTCATCCGCAAGGCGCGGCATCATCCATGGCGCTTTTTCATGGCGGATTCGCGCGTGCCGAAACTACGTCTGGGACAAGCTCTCTTGCAGACTGTATTCCTTGCACGGCGACTCAAACCGCTGTGGCAGGGACAGGAAATGGTCGGCATTCTACTGCCGCCCTGCGTGCCCGGCGCGCTCGTCAATTACGCCGCCTTGCTGATGGGCAAGGTGCCGGTCAATCTCAACTATACGGCCAACGATGAAGTGCTTGCCTCCTGCGCGCGCCAGTGCAACCTGCAAACCGTCGTCACGTCGAAGGCATTTCTCGAGAAAGTGAAAGTCACCGTGCCCGGGAAAACCATTTTGTTGGAAGACTTGGCGGACAAACCGGGCTTTGCCGAGAAAATCCTCGCCCTGGTGATGACGTGGACGTTGCCCACCCGATTGTTGGAAAATGCATTAGGCCGTCGGAAAGAAGGTTCGCTCGATGATCTGGCGACGGTTATTTTCTCCAGCGGAAGCACAGGCGATCCGAAAGGCGTAATGTTGACGCACTTCAACATCGCCTCCAATGTTGAGCAGATGGGCCAGACGTTCGCGTTTTATGGCAGCGACCGCATCCTGGGCATTCTGCCGTTCTTTCATTCTTTCGGGTTTACCGGCACGCTGGCTGCGCCTGCGATGCTGGGCATCGGCGTGGTGTACCATCCGAATCCACTCGACGCAAAAGCGATTGGCGAACTCGTGCAGAAATATCATGTGACGTTCCTGCTGGCGACGCCGACGTTCCTGCAGATGTACATCCGCGCCTGCGAACCGGAAAACTTCGGCAGTCTGCAATTCGTCATGACCGGCGCGGAGAAACTACCCGAACGCGTCGCGCAGGCGTTCGAAGACAAATTTGGCATTCGTCCACTCGAAGCGTACGGTGCGACCGAGTGTTCGCCCGCTGTGGCGGTCAATACGCATGATTTCCGCGCGGCGGGCTTTCGCCAGGTGGGCGCCAAGCGCGGCAAGATCGGCCATCCATTGCCCGGCATCAGTGTCCGCGTTGTCGATCCCGACACGATGCAACCACTGCCCGTCAGTCAGCCCGGTCTCCTGCTCGTGCGCGGACCAAACATCATGAAGGGTTACATTGGCAGACCCGAAAAGACGGCGGAGGTTTTGCGTGACGGCTGGTACGTGACTGGCGACATCGCCGCGCTTGACGAAGATGGATTCCTCACGATCACCGACCGTCTGACACGGTTCAGCAAGATTGGCGGGGAAATGGTGCCTCACATCAAGGTGGAAGAAAAACTTCACGATCTGGCCGGCGTGACGGAACAATGTTTTGCCGTCACCGGCGTGCCCGATGAAAAGAAGGGTGAACGCCTCGTCGTGTTGACCACACTGGCCGACGACAAACTCAAGCCTGTGATCGAAAAACTTTCCGCGTCCGATCTTCCCAATCTTTGGAAACCGCGCCCCGACCAGTTTTTCCACATCGACGCCCTGCCTTACCTTGGCACCGGGAAACTGGATTTACGGAAAGTGCGGGAGCTGGGGTTGAAAATGGTTGCAAACCCATGACCACGACCCCGGCCAAAGTTAACGACGAACGCCCATACCAGCGTGCGCGGACCGCCCTGGCGTGCCGGCTGGCGGCTTCGATTCTCGCGATTGCCGTCTGCGCGCTGCACTTCTGGAAGCTGGGGTCCGCCCCTGCCGGTTTCTATGGCGATGAATGTTCCCAAGCTTATAATGCCTATTGTATTGCCCGGACTGGAGCGGACGAATACGGAGTTAGGCATCCGCTATTCTTCCGCGCCCTTGACAACTATCAAGATCCGGTGCTGATTTATTGCCTGGCTCCCTTGGTGAACGTCTGCGGCCTGACCAAAGTCATCTCGCGCGCTCCCAGCGCCCTTTTCGACCTGTTGGCAGCTACGGCATTTGCCTTTCTGGTGCAGGAATACTGCCGGAATAAGTGGCTCTCTTTGCTTGGAGCCGCGTTGTTCTCGTTTATCCCCTGGGTTTTCCCGGCGAGCAGGTTGGTTTTTTCCGACACTGCCATGCTCTGGGGCATCATTATGGGCTGGTGGCTGTGTCTGCTCGCCCTGCGGAAACGATCGTACGGTTTCGCCGTGGGCGCGGGTGTCGCCTGGGCATTCGCCATGTACGCGCGTACTCTGGGCCGACCGATGACCGTGCTGCTACTTCTTTGTTTCGGCCTTGCCTTCAGCCAATCGCTTCTCGCGCGCTGGAAGGTGGCGCTGGCCTTCGCGATCGGCTATGTCAGCGCTCTGCTTCCTATGATGATTAGTGTTGCCCGGTTCCCGCAGTCGCTCACGACTCGTTTCGAATGGATCAGCGTTTTCCAAGGCCGTCCCCCCACACTGGAGATCGTGAAGCAAGTGGGGTTACGGTACGGCGAGTACTTCAGCCCTCGCTTCCTGTTTTTGGGTGGCGATCCCCAATTAAGACATCACACAGGTTTTGGCGGAGAATTGTTCCTGTTCACGGTTCCACTGATCTTGGTGGGGATCTGCCATGCGGTCCGGCTCTTCGGGAGGCACCCACGCTACCGCCTCCTGGCATTCAGCCTGTTGGTTTATCCGGTTGCTGCGGCTTTGACCGTGGACAGGATGCACAGCGGGCGGAGCCTTACCGGCGCAATTTCCTGGTTGCTCGTGGCCATGCTCGGGGCGCGCGCGTTGTGGAAACACAGTCAGATGGGGCG
>CAZAQZ010000268.1:0-4849 GCA_964487175.1 uncultured Verrucomicrobiota bacterium
GTACAATGCGCTTCATGACGGCAGGCGCAACTCCACCAGCAACGGGTAGTGGTCGGAAGCCACGCGCGTCAATGGCGTCCGCACCACCTCGACATGGCACACCTCGAACTCGGCGCTTAAGAACACATGGTCGAGGCTTACCACCGGATAGCGTGTCGGGAACGTCCGACGCTGCCGGCGCATCTGCAGGCCAGCATGCACGTCGCGCAGGCGTTGCTGCACGCGGCGGTGGACTCGCGATCCGGGCCGGGCGTTGAAATCGCCACAGAGGACCAACGGCGGACCGCACTCTGCGTGGCCCAGCCATTCGGGCCCGAACAACTCCTCCGTCTGCGCCAGCCGGTCGCGACGGTTCAAGCCGAGATGGGTGTTAACCAGGTGAATGGGCTGGCCGTTGTGTTCGACGCGCACCCACAACGCCCCGCGCCGCTCCCGTTTCCAACGCGACTTCGACGGCAGCGCGCCGGCATGGATCAGCCGCATCGGCCAACGCGAGAGCACGGCGTCGCCGAGTTGTTCTCCCGCCAGTTGCCACGCGGGGTGGAAAAGAGAGTCCATCGAAAGTTGCTCGGCGATGACCGCCGCCTGGTCTTCGAAGGCGGAGCGGCGGCGGTTGAAGTCCACCTCCTGCAGCGCGACGACATCGGCTCCGGTCGCCGCAATCACCTCCGCGATGCGCAGGGGCGACACCTGCCGGTCCGTTCCCAGGCAACCGTGCACATTATAGGTCAGTATCCGGAACTTCATCGACTTGCTCCTCGGTGCACCATACCGACGTCAGCCGGGTTGTTCAATCCGTTACATCCTGCTTTCGCATTTAACCCGTCCCAGTAAGGGCGCGCTCATACAACTGAGACTGGAGTCGAGCTTCGCTGGACTTCAGGCCGCATTGAGCAAGATGCGTGGGGCGTGGAGATCCGATCTCCTAAATCCTCGCGTCCGGGGGTCGCTTGCACTAGAAGTATTCAAGCAATGGACTGGCCCCAGATAGTTTCGAAGTTTTGGCCTCATTTGGTCACGGGCTTCGGCTTCCTGGCCGCGCTCCTCGCCTCGATTCACGCCTTGCTGCGCAAACACGATTCGCGCGCTGCCGCTCTCTGGATCGGTCTCATCTGGCTATTGCCCGTGCTCGGGCCGGCGCTTTATCTTGTGTTTGGCATCAACCGCATCCGCCGCCGCGCTGTGTCACTCGGCATGCAAAAAAGAATCAGCAGGCCTGTTCCTGAGGATTTAGGCGAAACGCAGCCCGAGGAAGCACAACATCTGCAACAACTCGCTCGTGCCGTCGGTCACGTTGTCGCGCAGCCGCTGACAGCCGGCAACCAGGTTCAATTGCTGATCGATGGGGACGAAGCGTTTCCCGCCATGATTGCCGCGATTGAGTCTGCAACGAAGTCCATTGCGCTCGCGACCTACATTTTTGATGACGACCCAACGGGAAAACAGTTTGCCGACGCACTTGGCCGGGCCGTCAAACGCGGCGTAGCCGTGCGCGTGTTGCTGGATGCTGCGGGCATGCGCTACTCGTGGCCGTCCATTACCCACCGGTTGAACCACGGGCACATTCCGTTTGCCAAATTCCTGCCGGCTTCCGTGTTCACGCCATGGCGAGTGACGACGATCAATATGCGCAATCACCGCAAACTTCTTGTCGTCGACGGCCAGACGGCGTTCACCGGCGGCATGAACATCCGCCATGGCAACGTGCTGGCAGACCATCCCAAGGGGGCCGTACAGGATTTGCAATTTCGCGTCGAGGGTCCGGTCGTGACACGATTGCAGGAGGGTTTTGCGAGGGATTGGGCATTCACCACCGGAGAAACACTCGCGGACGAGATTTGGTTCCCGGAATTGAAGGAGTGCGGAAACGTCATCGCGCGAGTCATCGTTGACGGGCCGGATGAGGATTTTGAAAAGTTGTGGTGGGTGCTGCTCGCCGCACTGGCCGAAGCGCAAATCTCTGTGCAAATCGTCACGCCGTATTTTTTGCCGGATACAGCGCTGGTCGCCGCACTGAATCTTGCGGTGCTGCGGGGAGTGCGCGTGGACATTCTGTTGCCGGCAAAAAACAACCTGCCTTTCATGCAGTGGGCCTCGCGCGCCATGTGGCAGCAGGTGCTCGAACGCGGTTGTCACCTCTGGCTCACGCCGCCGCCATTTGATCACTCCAAGCTGATGATCGTGGATGGCCACTGGGTTCTCCTCGGCTCGGCGAACTGGGATGTGCGCAGCCTGCGGTTGAATTTTGAATTGAACCTCGAGTGTTACGGACACAATTTCGCCAATGAAATGGAATCGTTGATTCAACGGAAACTTCGCGGCGCTCACGAAGTCACGTTGGCGGAAGTGAATGGGCGGTCGTTACCAGTGAAATTGCGCGACGCTGTGGCCCGGTTGTTTTCGCCTTATTTGTAAGGAGACCAAGGAAATCCTGAAGTTTTGCGGAGACCGCACCGAGGAGGAGTTGATGCAGGATGTATATGTCGATAGGTTGGGCCAAGGCCAGAATAGCGGGCGATCCGTGCGGGTCCAGCACGGGGCGACGGGTCTCTCGCTGCCAGCGACCATGCCGCCGATTGAATCACGGTGCACCGGATTGCGTGACGGTGAACTTCTTGCCCGCGATGGTGATCGTGCCCTTGCGGGCTCTGGCGAGCATGTTCGTGCCGACAGTGTAATCAACCGTCCCATCGCCGGAGCCGGGGCTGCCAGAGTTGATCGTGATAAACCTGGCGCTGCTGGTTGCCTTCCACGTGCAGTTGGTCCCGTTGGCGAGGATCGTCACGCTGTTGGCTCCGCCGGACGCACCGAAGCTGGCATTGGTTGCGCCCAATGAGAATTCGCACGCCGCCGCCGCCTGTGAGACGGTGAATATCTCGCTGGCAATGTCCATCGTGCCGATGCGCACGAGAGTGTCACTGTTGCTGGCGATGATGTAACTGACGCTTCCCATACCGATGCCGTTCATGCCATTGGTGATCGTAATGAACGAATCGTTGCTGGCTGCCGTCCAGTCGCAATCGCTGTACTTGGGCGTAACCTTCACGGTGGAGGAGCCGCCGGCAGACTTGGCTTTGGCCTTCTTCGGGCCGATCGAGCAGGTGCATCCTCCAATCGCCTGGGTGACCGTGAATGACTGCCCGGCAATGGTCATCGTGCCGACAAGGGCCACATCATTGGTGTTGGGAACGACAGCATAATGGACGGTGCCGTCGCCGGTACCACTCTCACCAGCCGTAATCGTGATGAATGGATCGTTGCTAACGGCAGTCCAGATGCAGCCCGTCCCCTTGGTCTTCACGCTTACGGTTTTCGCGCCGCCCTTGGCCGGGAAGTTGGCGCTTGTCGCGTTCAGGGAGAACGTGCATACGGTACCTGTCGGTGAAGACGCTCCCAATTGCGTGAGGGTGAACGTCTGTCCGGCAATCGTCATCGTGCCCGTGAGACCGTTGGAACTTGTGTTGGCGGCGACGCTGTAATGGACCGTCCCATTGCCCGTGCCGCTGCTGCCGGATATAATCTTAATGACACCGTCGTTACTCATCGCCGTCCACCCGCAGCCATCGGACGCAGTCACGGTTACGCTATCGGAACCGCCCGCCGCGTCAATCACGGCATTGGTTGGGCTGATCGAAAACCCGCCATTGACGCAGCCGTTGGAACCGATGATCACGAACACGTTGAACTGCGTTCCGGTGATCGGCACGGCGGCGGCGTTCGTCCAGCCGTTGGGCGCGATGGTGGTCAGGTTGGTCATGGGCAGGCTGATCGGGCTGCCGTTGTAGGTGCCGGTGAGCACGGGTGGGCCGAACCAGTCCTGTGCGTTGATGACCGCGTAGTGATCGCCCGGACTGAGCACGTTGCTGACGTCGACATTGACGGCATCGGAGTCGGCCCAGTTGTAGATGATGATGTTGGCGCGTTTAGGCTGGTAGGCGTTGGGATTGACGATGATTTGGTTGGGCGGGGTGACGTTTTGGTTGTAGGTGCTGTGCAGATCGTAACCCGTGGCGGACTGCCAGCCGGAGAAGGTGTAAAGGCTGGAGTTGTTATTGAAATTGGCGCTGCTGGTGCCGTAGTAGGTGTTGTAGTCCGACTTGGAGGAAGCGTTGCTATACATGTCGAGCATATAGCCGTTGGCGTAAACGGTGTTGCCCGTGACAACCATGGACTCGTAGTTGTTGGCGTAAATGGCGTACTGGCCTTCCGTGCAGCCGCCGGCGATGTAGTTGCCGGCGACGACGCCGGTGGTATTGTCCACCAAGGCGTAATCAAGCTGGAGCAGCGAGCTGTAGACGCCAAACGGCTGATAGATGTAGTTGCTGATAATGTTGAGGTTGGAGATCGGCACATTGCCGAACAGGATTTGTTCGCCGACATTGCTGTCCGGGTATTGGGCGATGGCGCCGTTGTTGAAGATGGCGTTGTTCTCGACGAGGTAATTCTGCTCATAACTGCCGACGGTGTAGCCGTGGATGCCCAGGCCGAATTGGTTGAAGATGATGTTGTCGGACATCGTCATCAGGCCGTTTTGGTTTTGTACGTACAACGCGTGGCCGTGGCCGCGATCGGGAGCGTCCCAGCCATTGTTATAAATAAGGCAGCCGTACATTTCGGCGTTGACCGCGCCGGCGAACAAGCCCACGCCGCCACGGCAATCGTGGATGACCATATTGATCATTTTGACGCCAGGGGCCGAAATCTCGCAACTGTTGGGGATGGGCAACTGCGTGGGAGTCGGGTCGGAGCCTGTCTGGCTGGTGTAACGGGTGGTATTGGTGCTGCGCAATTCGAAGTCCCAGAACCAGACGTACCCACCGCTGTCCATATACAGGCAGTATTGATCGTA
>CAZAQZ010000269.1:0-4843 GCA_964487175.1 uncultured Verrucomicrobiota bacterium
TATTAAGCATACTCTTGGGGCTGTACATGGAAGCACCGTGCATAAGGCCGCGAGTCAATGGCCCCGGATACGACGGGGCGTTTGCTGCGTTACGGCGGCGCGCGGGCAGCGCACCCTGCAAACGGACGGTGAAACAAAGGGCGAGGCCCGGGGAACCCAAAACGATGCGGGCTAGTGTAACCTAATGTAACCTAGTGAAGGTTAAAAAAATTTTCCGGGCTTCAGAACATGACAATCTGTCAGAAAGGGGCGATGAGATTGAAAAAAATTCTCAGAAATGGTGACAAAGCGCCGAGTCTCGCCATTCGGTCGGCATGGGATTGGACGCTGGTCCTGACGAACCAAATCCGGCCCGATGAAGGCTAATGAAGGTGAATTAAGGCTGGTTAAGCCAAATTAAGGTTAAAATTGTTTTGACACTCTTCTGGCCGCAGAGGGGCGTTGCAAATCGGCCGGTGGTCTGGTAAATCTTATATGGAATATGGCCAGCAAGACCAAGAAACTGAAGAAAGCCTGGTTGTTGGGTCTGGGACTCGACAACGAGGACGGTCATACCCGCATCACGTCCGGGGACAACTTCAAACTCGTCGGCGGCAGCGAACAGACGCACGGGGTGATGCAGGAGAAAGCCGTTCGCATGAACGAGCATCTCAAGAAACGCGGCAAGAAGCTCAACGAGATCACCCGCGAGGAATTCGACGAGATTGCCGACAAGATCGGCATGCGCATTCTCGATCTCGAACCGCCCCGCCGCAAACCTTCCAAGCAGTAAATCCGCGGATCCGTCCCACCCGAGCGCAGTTCCTGCGCAATGAACTTCCGAAGTGTATTCACCGCAATCGTTGCGTCTTAATACTGTTTGCGGAGATTGGACGGGAGGATGTTGAGTTCGTTGCGGTACTTGGCAACCGTGCGGCGCGCGATCGGGATGCCCTTTTCCTTGAGGATCGCCACGATCTCCTGGTCGGAGAGCGGTTTGGTGGAATCCTCGCGCTCGATCAACTGGGAAATCTGCTCCTTCACGCTGGTGTTGCTCATCGCGGCGCCGGACGCGGTCTCGAAACCCGGCGTGAAGAAATACTTCATCTCATACAGTCCCTGCGGGGTCTGCATGTATTTGTTGGCAACGGCGCGGCTTACGGTGGTTTCGTGGACGCCGACGACCTCGGCCACCTGGGCCATGGTCAACGGTTTGAGCTGCGAAATGCCCTTGTCGAGGAAATCGCGCTGCCGTTCGACGATGACCTTGGCGATGTTGAAAATGGTTTGCTGGCGCTGGTGGATGCTCTTGATGAGGAATTTTCCAGCCCGAATTTTTTCGCGGATGTAATCCTTCGCCTCGCTGGCCTTGTCGTCCTTGGCCATCAGTTCCTTGTAGGTGTTGCTGATGCGCAGATGCGGGATCTGCTCGTCGTTGAGCATCACCACGTACTCGCCGTTGACGCGCTGCACCGAGACGTCGGCGGCGACGTACTGCTGCTGTTCGGTATTGAACATGCGGCCGGGTTTGGGTTCCAGCGTGGAAATGAAATTGGCGATCTGCTGGATTTGTTCGGTGTTCAATCCCAGCGCGCGGGCGATTTCCGGGTACCGCTTGCGTCCCAGATCGTCCAGATGCTGGTTGACGACCACAGCCTCGATGGACTCGGACTTGCCCAGACGGTCCAACTGGATCATCAGGCATTCCTTCAGGTTGCGGGCGCCGACACCGACGGGATGAAACGTCTGGATTCGTTCCAGCGCCTTATGCAATTCGTCCAGGGGCAGGCCCGAGCTGACGGCCAATTCCTCAATGGGCGTGTGCAGATAACCGTCGTCGTTGATGCTGCCGATCAGGAATTCGGCGACCTTGCGTTCCTCGGCGTCTGTGCCGGCAAAATTGAGTTGTTGAATCAGGTGTTGCTGCAGCGACTCCTGTTGCACGATCGAGTCGAAGAAATGCTGGCGTTGTTCTTCCTGTTCGGGCGAGCGCGACCGGAAGCTGCTGGTCTGCGCAAAATATTCGCGCCATTCATCGTCCAGCTTCGAGAGGATTTCGAATTCCTCCTTGAATTCCTTGTCCTCTTTCGCCGTGTCGGCTGTGCTGGGGGTCGCCTCGCCATCAGCACCCACCTCGACGCGGGTTTCGTCCTTGGACATTTCTTCCAGGAGCGGATTTTGTTGGAGTTCTTCGTGGACCAGCGCGCTCAGCTCCAGTGTCGGCACCTGCAACAAATGAAGGCTCTGCTGCAACTGCGGAGCAAGGATCTGCTGCAGTGATAATCGCTGTACTTGATGTAGACCAGGACCTGGTGACATTCTATTATTCGACCCCCCACATTGTTCTTCGGCAATATAACGATATTTTGAAGCAAATAAAAGACCAAAAGCGCCTAATCTGCTTGAGTCAGCCCGGCGACGGTGTAGAATCGTCCGCCGTGGGGATGCAAGTGACAGTTTTGGGGAGCGGCAGCGCTGGTAATTGCACGTTGATCGAGACAGACGCGACGGCCATACTTGTCGATGCCGGCTTGAGCAGCCGCCAAATCGCCCACCGGCTGGCACTGATTGGCCGTAATATCGACTTAATTAACGGCATTTTGCTGACCCATGAACACAGCGACCACACCCGAGCCTTGGGCGTACTCTGCAAGGAGAAGACCATCCCTGTCTATGCCAATCGCCTTACGGCTGAGGCACTTGTAACCGCGCCTGAGGGCAACGAATTCAAGAAGATTTCGTGGCGGTTGTTCAGTACGGGAAGCCGGTTTGAGGTCGGCGACCTGAGCATCGAATCCTTTAGCGTCCCTCACGACGCCTACGATCCGGTCGGATTTACGATTCGTTGCGGGGATACGGCGGTAGGGCTGGCCACAGATTTGGGGCACGCAACCAAGCTGGTCGTCGAGCGGCTTCGCACGATGGACGCCCTTGTGATTGAGTCCAACCACGACATGAAACTGCTTCGGGAGGACACGGCCCGGCCTTGGGCACTCAAGCAGCGGATCATGAGCCGGCACGGTCATCTCAGCAATGATGCAGCGGCAACACTGACCACCGAAGTCATGAGCGACCGTTTGCGGCATGTTTTTCTGGCGCACTTGAGCCGTGATTGCAACCGACCCGAATTGGCCCAGGAAGTTGTCAGCCAGAGACTGCATCGTGCAGGCGCTGCCCACGTCGCTGTGGCCGTCGCCAGCCAGGATCAGCCAACGGCAACACTGAACCTATGATCGCGGTCTCCCCGCCCGTTTACGTGTTTTTCAGCGACGGTAATAGACGCCGCCACTGTAGTAGTAAACCGGCGGAGCGGGCGGACCGTAGGAGTAGTAATACGAATACGCAGGTGCCGGCGGATAGTAGTACACCACGGGTGGCGGACAGTACGAATAGTACACGCCGGAGTAGCAGGGCCGATACCCATACGGCCGATACCCGCCTCCATAGCCGAAGCCAAATGAATAGGAAACTCCCGCATCAGATGAAGTCGAAGCCAGCAGTCCAAGAACCGCCGCGACCCCGATTCCACTCATCACTTTTATTAGCCGTTTCATGGTTCCCTCCGTTCAGTCCATTCGACGAACCTGATGGGAATTTATTCGAACAAAGCGGTGACTTCAACTCACCGGCCGCCCGGCACCAAATAAACGGCCATGACCAGGACGCGCATCGTTGCGTCGGTCAATGCACCTAGGGTTCTCCCCACGCCGGGCACTTGCAGCAGCAACACAAGCGCAATGAAGCCGAACGTCCTGAACCGCGCGTAGGTCTCCTCGTCGAGTTGGATCGCGTTCTTCAGCAGATGCGACCCGTCCAAGGGCGGAATTGGAATCATGTTGAAGAACGCCAGATAGATGCTGAGAACCGCAAGCTCCCAGAACGTGTGCGCCGCCAAATCCCCGCCAAACAAGTACGCGATCCGCATGACAACCAGCGCCGCCAGGGCCAGCAGGATGTTCGAAATGGGTCCGGCCATCGCCACGAGATTATCGTCAAATCGATAGCGGCGGAAATTATTGGGGTCAACCGGCACCGGTTTGCCCCAGCCGATGAACCAACCGCCCGCGAACATTCCGAACAGCGGAATGATCACCGTGCCGATGAGATCCATGTGCACAATCGGGTTCATGGAGATGCGGCCCAAGTCCTTCGCCGTGTCGTCCCCGCACTTGTGCGCCACCCAGGCATGCGCCGTCTCATGAATTGTCAGGATGGGCAAAAACAGCAACAACTGAATAAGATAATCAATCTGCTGGGGTTTCATCCATGCGCTGGGGAAGAGGTTTAACGCCGCGGCCTGTCCATCGACCGCAACGCGCGGCGCGGAATCTCTTTGAGTTGCTCCATCTTGACGATGGCCTGTCCCACGATGCGGTCAAACCGTGCCGGAGTCAGCAGATCGGGCCGCCGCCGCGCGCGTTGCACCGCCAACTCCATCCGCCTGGAATAACTTTCCAATTCGCGCGAGATCCGTTGCGTGGTTTGATGCAGCAACTCCAGCCGCTCAAACGCCGCCACCCTGCGGGCCAGCCCGCGCATCACCAAATCGATGTCGCTGGACACGTCGTCGATGGTGTCTCCGTCGTGCGTAAAGAAACCGAGGCTCAGCATCCGATCCGATGGTTTCCATTTCACATCACGACTGATGAACAGCATCGCCGCTCTGCCTTCAACCATTGCGATCCGATAGGACATCAATGGATTGCCCGAAATATTCAGAAATTCGATCCCGTTGCTTTGTGGAATGGGTGCACCCGGCCTGCCGGCCGCCAGAACGCGAATCCGGACCACCTTGCCCGCGATGTGTTGCAACCGATGCTCTCGGGCTTGCGCTTCTCCATACGCAGGATAGCTCAATGTCAGC
>CAZAQZ010000270.1:0-3235 GCA_964487175.1 uncultured Verrucomicrobiota bacterium
CTCCAACACGATCACGGCCACAAACAGCGGCATTACCGGTCTGACCGTGACCGCGCTGAAAGGCGGCACGACCGGCGTCCAAGTTCAGGCTGACACCTCGAATCTGAGTACGGCCATCAGTCAGCTGATCACCGACTATAACAGCGCCCAGTCGGCCATCAGTTCCCAGACATCCATCACCACGTCCAGCACAGGCGCGATCACCGCGGCCCCGTTGGCCAGCGATCCCAACGTCATGAACCTGTCCGCGCAACTGCGGCAGGCTGTCTTCGGACAGATCAGCGGATTGAGCGGCAGCATCAACCAACTGTCACAACTCGGTTTCTCCACCAACGGGTCGGACAACACAATCTCTCAAACCGATACGACCGCGCTGTCCAACGCGCTGAATAATAACCTCAGCGACGTGCAGGATTTTTTCAATAACTCAACCAGCGGCCTGACCACAAGCCTCACTCCCTACCTCGCCAGTCTGGCGGGAAACAATACGGGCACAACAGGCAGCCTGGTCAACGAACAGAACAATTTAACAACGCAATACAGCAATCTCACCAATCAGATCAACACCATCGAACAATACGTACAGTCACAAGGCCAGCAGTTGAACAACGAATTCGTTGCCATGGAAAATGCGATGGCCTCCATCAACACGCAACAGCAGTATCTGACGCAGTCGATCAACAACGGTACGCTATGAAGCCATGCCCCGCCCTCGCGCTGACATTCGCCGCCCTGCTTCTCGGCGGCTGCGCGTCTTCCGGCTCGGCGGGTCATCCGGCGGTGTGGATGCCCAACGTCTATCGGACTTCAAACGCTTTGCCAGCCGGATTGCGTCGCGTCGCGGTGCTCCCGGTGACTTGCGAGTCAGGGGTGGATGCGGAAGCCGGCCGGGATGCCTTACAGCCCGTCTTGCTTGCCGAACTGAGCAAGACCGGAGCCTTCCAAGTGGTGCCGGTCAGCCCTGAGGACATGCGTGCATTGACGGGCCGGTCCTTCTGGTCCGCAAATGAGGTGTTACCATCGGATTTTTTTGAGCGCTTGCGTAAGGCCACTGCCTGTGACGCCGTCCTGTTTTGCCAGCTGAAGCATTTTCGCGCTTACCCCCCTGTGGCCGTGGGATGGGACCTGAAGCTGGTCGAAGCGGATCATCGCTCGATTCTGTGGGCTCTGGACGAAGTGTTCGATGCCGGCCAACCCTCTATTGCCTGCGCCGCCCAGCATTATTACGCACAGGCCACCCGTCCTCCTTCGTCCCTGGGCGATGCCCAATTGGTGCTGCTCTCACCCCGCTTGTTCGGCCAGTACGCTGCGGCCAGCAGCCTAGCGGCGATGCCAGCCCGCTAAAGTCCATGCAAGAACTGCCGATAAGCAAGGTATGGAAGTAAACCCCAACGCTGGCACGGGGCCTATCCGGAACACTCCGGGCAGACCAATGATTCCGCCTTCTGTCACCAACAAGCAGGCTGCCGATTCTGCGTCCTTTCACGGGGCCGACGCCGTCAACGGAGCCCTGCAGCAAACGCCTGCCGTCCGTTTGGAAGCGGTCGAGCGTGCTCGCACTTTGATCAGCGACAACAACTATCCACCGCAGTCCACCATCAAAGGGATGTCCAAGCTCGTAGCGGAACACCTGGCCTCGGACACGGCCGACCAATAACCGCCCGAAGGGGCGTCGCGCACGATGACTTCACAAGCCAATATCGCCCAGTCGTATCGACGAATGGCCACCCAGACTGCCACTCCCGGACAGTTGGTGGCCATGTTGTACGACGGCGCCATTAACTTTCTGGAGCGGGCACTGCTGGGATTCCAGAGCAAAGACCCACTGGAATTCAATCAGACCATCCACAACAACATCAGGCGGGCCCAGGCGATCATCCATGAGTTGAATGTCTGCCTTAACATGGAAGCTGGCGGCGAATTGTCCGTTACGCTGCGCCGCCTGTACTTGTATTTCGATATGCGGCTCAATCAGAGCAATCTCCGCAAACAGCCGCAGGGCGTCCAGGAGGTCATTGAACGTCTGACGATTTTGCGGGACGCCTGGAAGGAAATGCTGCTCAAACACGAAGACTCCTTTGCGTCGAGGAACTGATGCCGTGAATGACAAGTCATCGCTGACCCGGTTGCGCTCCGCATTGGGCACGTACTACGAGGAATGGCGCGTGCTGACCGAGGCCGAAGGCAGCGCCCTCGAGGCTGGCGAATGGGTTGAGGTCGAAAAGCTCCAGGAAACCAAGCGGCAACTCCGGATTTTCATTGAAGGCACCCGGCAGGAATTACGCGGCGAATGCCAACGGTGCGGCGTATCCGCGCGCAGCATTCAGCAGGAATACCTGCCCCTCATCGAACAGCTGCTGGCGCTGGAGAATCGCAACAGCCAGACTCTGGCCACGCGCCAAAACGCCTCCTTCTCCGAGCAGCAGCAATTGCAGCAGACGACCCTGACGCTGCACCAGATCCGCCAGGCATACGCGCCAGCTCGGCCCTCCTTGTGGGAATCGTATTCCTGAGGCGCCTATGAGACCGCTGGACAGTTCTCCCGGTTCTTCGGCCTCCAACCGCGTCCTGGTGATCGACGATGAGGAGCAAGTCCGCTCGTTGTTGAGGGCCACCCTTGAGCCCGCCGGGTTCGCCGTCGAAGCCGTGGAGAGCGCGCCACAGGCTGTGGATCGTGTGCGCGATGTGGAATTCTCCGTCGTGCTGTGCGACCATCGAATGAGGCCGATCGACGGCCTGGAATTCCTCCGCCTGGTCCGCCATATGCAGCCGCGCTGCTCGCGGCTCATGATGACGGGGTTCGTTGACGTCAACCTAATGATCGATGCGATCAATCAGGGAGAAATCTACCGGTTTCTGGTCAAACCCTGGGCGAACGACGAACTGATCGAAGCCGTCCAGCAAGCCTCCGACCGCTATCAGGATGCCTGTCGCGAAGCGGCGCTGGAAGCCAACGCCGTGGTGATGAACGAGGAACTCAAGCGCGTCAACGCCTCCCTGGCCGAGCAACTGGCCCAGGGTGAGGCGCACAAATGCCAGTTGGAGCAGCTGAACCATGCTCTGCGACAAAACCTGCAGCACAGCGTTGATCTGTGTTTGCACACGCTTTCAACCTTTCATCCCAGCCTGGGTGTGAACGCCCGGCGCGTCCAGGCGCTATGCAGCGCTGTGGCGGAGGACCTGCCCCTGCCGGTCTCACAACGGCGGGTGCTGGAGATCGCGGCGCTGCTGCATG
>CAZAQZ010000270.1:3245-4820 GCA_964487175.1 uncultured Verrucomicrobiota bacterium
GACATCGGATTGCTGGGCATGCACCGCGATTTGATCCATCGCTGGCAGGAAGACGCCCAGTCGTTGACCGAAGCCGAACAGGCATTGATTCATCAGCATCCAATGATCGGGCAGGAGCTGGCTGGTTTTTCCGAGGACTTGAAAGACGTGGGCACGATTATCCGCGCCCACCATGAGCGTCACGATGGCACCGGATATCCTGATGGTCTGAGCGCCGAAGAGATTCCTTGGTTGGCGCGCTTACTGGCGGTGGCGGTCAGTTACGCCGAGCATCAGCGGGGCGGACGCGATGCTGTGCGCGCGATCAGCGCCGCCCGCGGCACGGAGTTCGATCCCGAGGCAGTCCGGGTTGTCTTACGCTCGCTGCCGCAGGCAGTCCTGCCCCGGCGGCAAAAGGGATTGTTGTTGTCGGAACTGAAACCGGGCATGGTACTGGCCACGCCGGTGTACAATGTGCAAGGAATGTTGATTTTCCCCGAGGGCCGGCCACTGAACGAGACTTGGATCGCCAAACTGAAGGCCCATGATCGCGTCAGTCCTCTGAATCAATTCTTCCAAGTCTTCGCGTAGGGATTTCCCGCACGCAGCAGCGTCATTGAAGATTGTTGCGACGCGCCATTCAGCGCCGCCAGCCGAACAGTTTGCGCTCTTTGATGATGTGCGCGACCTCTGTCGGGACCATGAGTTCCCAACTCGGATCGCCTGAGGTGATTTTAGCGAGCGCTTGGCGTGAAAAAATCGGGAGATGCTTTTGGTCGATGTCGCGCAGGCCCTGGATGAAGTGGTTCTCGATCAGGTAGGAGTACAGGTGGCGCAGATGCGGCTCGACACGCAGGTTGCCGGCGGTAATCACTGAGCCGGTCGACGGATCGAGGTACGGATACACGAACAGCCGGAGATCGTTCTTAAACAGCCGCCCAAACGATTCGAGGATGCCGCCCTGCAAGTTCTTGTAGTATTTCTCCTCAAAAACTTCCTTCAAAGTCGGCACGCCCAGGGCGATTCCGATCATTTTTTTGGTGTGGCGAAACAGATAGGCGGCCAGGCGATGGAATTCAAAGTAATTGGACACCAGCACGTTCTTGCCCAGAGCGCACAACATGTCGGCCCGGTCCAGAAAGTCGCGGGGGTCGATCTTGTCGCCGTCTGTCAGCTTATGCAGGGTCATTTCCATCAAGACAATGATCTCTTCGCCGTTGACTTGGGGTTCCTGGACGAACTGTGCCATCGCGCAGCGCAACATGTCCATCGTCACGTGCGTGACCGGACGGAAACTGCCGCGTTCCACCAGGATGCACTTCTTGTAAAGAAAATCCGCCGGTTGCACCACTTGGCCGTCGGCGGTGAACATCGCGGCGTCGGTCAGGCCTTTCTGTACTAGTTGCAGGCTCACCAGCCGGTTGTCCACGCCAACGAAGGCCGGCCCGCTGAATTCGACCATGTCTATTTCCACGCGCTCGTGCGTGAGGTTGTCCAGCAGCGCCTCGATCAGCTCTTCGGGCCGGTCGTGCGACACCAGCGCCCCGTGGACGAGGTTGACTCCGACAATCCCCAGCGCCTCTTGTTGCTGGATGT
>CAZAQZ010000271.1:0-4814 GCA_964487175.1 uncultured Verrucomicrobiota bacterium
GTCAACTGTCCGCCTTCTTCGTAGCCGACGTATCCAGGAGGCGCGCCGATCAGCCGCGCGACGGTGTGTTTCTCCATGTATTCGCTCATGTCGATGCGGACCATCGCCTGCTCGTCGTCGAACAGGAATTCAGCCAGCGCACGCGCCAGTTCCGTTTTACCGACGCCTGTGGGGCCCAGGAAAATAAACGATCCGATCGGCCGATTCGGATCCTGCAATCCACTCCTTGCCCGCCGCACGGCATTCGAAACGGCCACGACGGCTTCCTCCTGACCGATGACGCGCTGCCGCAGCCGTTCCTCCATGTGAATCAGTTTGTCGCGTTCGCCTTCGAGCAGGCGTGACACGGGAATCCCCGTCCACGCCCCAACGACCTCGGCAATGTCGGCCTCCGTCACTTCCTCGGTCAGCATCTTGGAAGTTTTCTGCAACTTGACGAGCTTTTCGTCAGCTGCTTTCAATTTCTTCTCCAGTTCGGGGAGCCTTCCATATTGAATCTCGCTTGCCTTGCCGAGGTTTCCCTCGCGCTTGGCGCGCTCCATGTCCTCCTTTGACAATTCAATGGCGGATTTCAGGTCGCGCAATTCTTGAACAACGGACTTCTCGTTCTGCCATTGCGTCTTAAGCTTCTTGCTTTGTTCCTGCAGGTTGGCGAGGTCCTTTTCGATCCGGGCAAGCCGTTCTTTGCTGGCCTTATCCGACTCTTTTTTCAGGGCCGTGCGCTCGATTTCCAATTGCATGATACGCCGCTCGATCTGATCGATCTCCGCGGGCATGGAATCCAGTTCAATCCGCAAACGCGAGGCCGCTTCGTCCACCAAATCAATCGCTTTGTCCGGCAGAAATCGGTCGGCGATGTAGCGGTGAGACAACACGGCTGCCGCCACAAGCGCACTGTCTTGAATGCGGACGCCGTGATGGACTTCGTATCGTTCCTTCAACCCGCGCAAAATGGCGATCGTGTCCTCGACGGACGGTTCGTTGATCATGATGGGCTGGAAACGCCGCTCCAGCGCCGGGTCCTTCTCGATGTACTTCCGGTATTCGTCGAGCGTCGTAGCGCCGATGGTGTGCAGTTCGCCACGCGCCAGTGACGGCTTCAGCATGTTCGCCGCGTCCACCGGCGCCCCTTCCGCCTTGCCGGCGCCGACCACCGTGTGGAGTTCATCGATGAACAAAATAATCTTCCCTTCGGAAGCAATCACCTCTTTCAGGAACGCCTTGAATCGATCTTCAAATTCACCACGATACTTCGCCCCGGCGAGCATGGAACCAATGTCCATCGAGATGAGCTGCTTGTCCTTCAACCCCTCCGGCACATCACCGCTGACGATCCGCCGCGCCAGACCCTCCGCGATCGCGGTTTTGCCGACGCCGGGTTCACCGATCAGGACCGGGTTGTTCTTCGTGCGCCGCGACAACACCTGCATGACGCGGCGGATCTCCGCATCACGTCCAATCACCGGATCGAGCTTTCCACGACGCGCATCCTCAGTCAGGTCCCGCCCGTAACGGGTCAATGCCTGGTATTTATCCTCGGGGTTCTGGTCGGTCACCTGAGCCGTGCCGCGAACGTCGCGCAACGCCTTGAGAATCGCCGCTGTGGTCACGCCATAGGGCTTCAGAATCTTCGTCGTTTCGGCAATACCGATCAACAGGTGTTCCGTGCTGACGTATTGATCCTTGAGTTTGTCCGCCTGCGTTTGGGCGGCATCGAGCGCCGCACGCAACGCCTTGCTGAGAATCATCTGGCTTAGGTCGGCGCCGTGGACCTGCGAACGACTGTTCAAGTCGTCGTCGAGCGCATGCTGAATCGCGTCGGGGTTTGCGCCGAGTTTCTCCAGCAGGGGACGAACGAGGCCTTCGGGCTGCGCGATGAGCGCCGATAGCAAGTGTTCGCAGTCCACTTCCTGATGGTTGAGTTTTTGAGCTATCTCGTGGGCAGACTGCAGCGCTTCCTGCGCTTTGATGGTCAGTTTGTCAAAGCGAATCATTGTCGTTCACCTCGCGCGACCTGTTTGGTCAAAAGATGCTGGAGCACTCAGCGGCTGTCAAGTTTCCCGCGAAGCTCGGCCATTTGCTTTTCCAGCTCACGCAATTTGGCAACATACTCGGGCAACCGCTGGAACACCGCGTTGGTGCGCTTGAACTGCGTGTGCGGCACGGCGGGAGCACCCAACATAAACGAACCCTCCGGAACGTCCTTGGTCACCCCCGCCTTCGCCATGATGATTGATTTGGCGCCAATCGTCAGATGCCCGGCAATCCCGACCTGGCCGGCGATGGTGACGTGGTGACCGGTAATCACACTGCCGGCAATTCCCGTCCCCGCGCAAATAATGTTGTGCTCGCCAATCACACAGTTGTGTCCAATCTGCACCAGGTTGTCGATCTTTGTCCCGTTGCCGACGCGCGTCTTGCCGAAACGGCCCCGGTCAACGGTCGAGTTCGCCCCGATCTCCACATCATCACCGATTTCGACGAACCCGACTTGTGGAATTTTTTCGTGTTTACCTTCGACGGTTTCGTAGCCGAACCCGTCCGCTCCAAGCACCACACCGCTGTGAAAGATCGCGCGGTTTCCAACGACCGTACGTTCGCGCAGCGTCACGCGCGGGTAGAAAAGGCAGTGGCTGCCGATCTGTGATTCGTGACCGATATAGCCGCCTGCACCGATCACCGACCGGTCGCCGATCACGGCGCCTGCTTCGATGACGACGAACGGTTGGATGGAGACATCCTTTCCCAACCTGGCCGAAGGGGAGATCGATGCCGACCTGTCAATACCCGGCGTGAAGCGAACGGGTGGCGAAATAACTTTCGCGACCACCTTGAAAAACGCCGCCACGGGGTCGTCCACGAGCAGCAGAGTGCGTTCGGATTCAACCGCCGCATCCTGCTTGATGATGATCACGGAGGCGAGAGTCGTCTTAACCGCCGAAAGGTACCGGGGGCTTCCGACGAATGTCAGGTCGCCGGGCTGGGCCTCCCGAATGCCCGCCACGCCCGTAACGATCTCGTCAGGGTTGCCCGAGAGCTTTCCCCCCGTGATCCCTGCAATTTCACGCGCCGTAAGCTGCACATCTATTTCGTGTCTAAGGGTGGCACTACCGGCTTATTCTCATCGCCCTTGGATTTTTCGACGGCGCTCTTGGCGGGTGCGTTCTTATTCAGGATTTTGACGATGTCGTCGGTAATATCCAAGGCATCCTGTGAATAAACGACCGGGGGAACGCCGTTAAGTGTATTGCCGGATTTGTCCAGGACCATCAAGTAACCGGCGTCCCGGGCTTCCTTATTGATGACGTCCTTGATTTCGGTCAGGATCGTCTGGCGCATTCGCTGGGTTTGCTGCTCGAGAATCTGTTGGTGGCTGCGTTTGTATTCGTCAATGTCGCGTTGGGTCTTCTGGGTCTCCGCGAGCTTTTCCTGCACGGCTTTTTTCTTTTGGTCACGCACTTCCTGCGTGTATTCGGGTTTTTCCTGGTCCTCCCGCAGCTTGTTCAATTCGTCGATCTGTTTCTTGTAAGCCGTGATCATGTCTTCCTGTTCCTTGTTATAGGAATCGACCGTGTCTTTCAACTTCGCCGAGGCAATCGGCGTCTTGTAATATTGATTGAACACCTGGTTCAGGTCGACGATCACGATCCGCCCCGAAGGCATCTGTGCGAGAGCCGCCGTGCTCAATGCCAGTGTCCCCGCGGCAATCCATGCAATCACACTTATCTTCTTGCTCACTTTAAGACCTCTCTTTCATGAGTTTTCGTTGATGTAGACATTACTATATCAGAACTGGTAGCCAACACTAAACTGAATTTTACCCGTCCGGCCGGTCTCCTTGTCAGTCTGGATGGGGTACCCGTAATCCAGCCGCAGCGGACCAATCGGCAGATTCAGACGAACCCCCACGCCGGCGTCGGACTTCAAGTCATTGAATGTAAAGGCATACGAATCCTTCTCGACTTCGCCAATATCAAAAAACACCGCCGCACGGATGCGCTCCACGATCGGCACCGTATACTCGGCCGTCGCATTGGCAAATGTGTTGCCGCCGATCGGCTCGCCGGTCACGTCCCTGGGGCCGACAGCGCGGAAACTGAATCCACGCAACGTGTTCGCGCCGCCCAGGAAGTAACGGTCGAATATCGGGACGTCATCCACCTTCACCGGGTCCACAAATGGGCTGGGATCTTCATCCACGATGCGCCCGCTGCCCGCCGTCTGTCCGAACGCCTGCACCACGCCCGCCGCTCCGAGCAACTCCAGAACTTGATCATTGAAGAACGCGAAGAAGGTCGTTGATTTCGCATTGAGTTTGTAAACCGAGACGTCGCCGCCGAACGGTCCACCCGCCACCTCCGCGGACAACTCCGTGCGAGTACCGTGCGTGGTCAGAAAAACGCTATTTCGGGCGTCGTATGTCAGGGTCAATAGCACGGAACTGCGCAGTTTGGTGCCGTTCTGCGACTGCAATTCCTGCGACGCCGATTTGTCGACTTTTTCGGTAATGTCCTGGATGCCATATTCGACACCCGCCCGGAGGAAATCGTTGATCGCCTTCTCCAGACGGAAGTCAACGCCGGTGCGGTCTTCGGTGAACACCGAACTGAGGAAGGCGGCCTCATGATGGAAGGCATCGAACCCGAATAACAACTTCTGGTCCAGGAACCACGGCTCGACAAACGATAGGATGTAATCCTGCCGCTTGAAACCAACCTGCGCGCGAATGCGCAGTTTCTGGCCGCCCCCGGTGAAGGTCGGCCAGTTGAACAAATCGAAATTGCCCTGCGTGAGTTCCACGAACCCGAGTAAAC
>CAZAQZ010000272.1:0-4797 GCA_964487175.1 uncultured Verrucomicrobiota bacterium
AGGTGCCGGGCAACAGGACGTCGCGCTGGATGCCGCGGTCGCCGGGTCCGCCGAGGAATTCGCCGGAGGCAAGTTCCTTGCCGGACTTGTTGATGACGACGCCGATCTCGCCTCCGTGGACGACGACCTGGTCCTTCAACTGCCGCTCATAGAGGAATGGATTGACGAAGTGGCGGCCCGGGCCGAGCGGTTCGAGCAGCACGCCCTTCTGGCCGGGGCTGGCGATGATCTGGCCGGGCGGCATCGAGCTGCCGGTCTTGGCGACGAGGACGAGCATCTTGTCGGGTGGCACGTCGGTGTTCTCGACGACCCAAACCCAGAAGCCTTCGTAGACGACCATGTAAGCCAGCGCCAAGACGAATGCCACGGCGATCAACAGGGTGAGATTGCGGTTCTTCATCGGCCGCCTCCCCCGCTCGGCTGCGGCTTGTTCAGATCGCGGAATGGCTCGGCGAACGGGCCCTCCGTACTGGAGAGAATGCTTTGAATATTGGGAGCCACCTTGCTCAAATAGAGATAGCGTGCGTAGGCCGATCCGTTGCCGAACGGCAGGACGATCGATCGCAGCGCATTGGCCTCGGCGGTGCGCGTGTAGGTGATCACGTCGGCGTCGCCTTCGCCGATGGAGACGGTGGCTTGGGCCTGTTTCTGGGCGGTCTCCAAATCCTTGCCCGCGACTTCGAGGTCGCGTTGCGCGCCGATGACCTGGACCTGCTGCTCCTTGATGGCCCGCTGGACTTCGTTGGTGCGCGTCGTTTCGGATGTGACGACGCGGACACGCTGGTCCTGCATCTTCATCTGCTGCGCGACCTGGGCGTCGGACTTGGCGCGTTCGATCTCGCGTTCGTACTTGCCGCGGGTCTGGATGGCGATCTCGCGTTCGCGGATCGGCTCGGCGATTTTCTGCGGCGGCTCGATCTCGCTGATGAGCGCGGCCTTGACGAGGATGTTCTTCTTCACGGACTCGGTGGTGATGTGCTTGTTGAACTCGTCCTGGAAGGCTTTGCGCACCGTGCCGCTGATGACGTCCGCCGACGTGTATTTCGAGCCCTGAATGCGGCTCATCGACAGCGCGGAACGGAGGATGACCTTGTTGACGATGTCCTGTTCGTCGCCGATCAGCACGAACACCTCGGGCGCGTGAACTTCGTCGACGGCCCATTCGACCGCGCCCTTGACGGGGAATCGGAATCCGTCCTTGGAAAGGAAGCTGATCTCGAATTCGGTCTTGTGACTCTGCACGCCGACGATGTCGACGCGATAGATATAAGGATTGAGGTAATACGTGCCGGGACGGAGCGGGGTCGATTGCACGCCGCGTTCGCCGTCCTTGACGAGGATGGTGTTCGGCTGCGACGGCGTCGGCCCGTAACGCAAGGTAACGACGCCAACTTCGCCGGGCTCGATTTTCACCGCGGGAAGTTTCTCGACCTGATAGGCGTAGGGATTGATGCGGTACGTGCCGGGGCGGAGCGGTTCGTCAATGACGCCGCGATACATCGAGCCGTCGGGATTCTTTTGGGGGACGATGAACTCACCGGCGGGCGGTTGTTTGCCGAATTGCCGGATCATCACGCCGACTTCACCTTCCTTGATGTGGACGAGCGGGACGATTTCCCAGGCCCAATAAACCGGGCTGCGAAAGTAGCGACCTTCGCTCAGCGGCTCAAGTTGGATCCCTTTTTGGTCAACGCTGGTGGCGATGATGTCGTTGGCCGGGATGTCGGCGCCGTCCTTGCGAATCAGGATGGCGCAATAGCCCGAGGGTGGTTCGATGCGGCAGTAGAACCAGACCGAGATGAACAGGAACAGCGCGGCGGTAATCAGGACGAGCACGCCGATGAGGCCGAAATGCCTTATGTCGAATCCATACCGGTGACCGCCGTCGTCGTCGTGAGAACCACTGTCGTGTGTGCCTTGCGTGCTCATTCACTCACCTTTGCCCGCTTGAAACACCACAAGCAGATTGGACAGGCTCATACCGCCTGCCGAAACAAAGTGCAAGCACGGAATGGAGAGGCTGGCTTCCGGAGCGCGAATTGGTTAGAAGTTTTGATTAACGAGACGCATTTCCATGCCTGATATCGTGCTGACAACGTTGAACGCGAAGTACGCGCATTGCGCGTTTGGGTTGCGTTATTTGATGGCGAACTTGGGCGAGCTGAAGCCTCGGGCGCGCATCCTGGAGTTCGACATCAATCAGCGGCCCGTCGACGCGGCGGAGGCGATCTTGCGGCAGGAACCGAAGATCGTCGGGGTGGGTGTCTATATATGGAACACGGCGCAATCGCTGCAGTTGGTTTCCGATTTGAAGCGGCTGCGGCCGGAGTTGACGGTCATCATCGGCGGGCCGGAGGTGAGTTACGAGGTGGAAGAGCAGGAAATCACCCGTGTGGCGGACTATGTGATCACCGGCGAGGGGGATCTGGCGTTTGCGGACGTATCGAAACGGCTGTTGTCGGGCGTCAAACCGCCCCAGAAAATCATCCCCGCTCCCCTGCCCGAGTTCAGGCAATTGGCGCTGCCGTATGATTTGTACACGGTCGAGGATATTGCCCACCGGGTGATTTACGTGGAAGCATCGCGCGGGTGTCCTTTTGAGTGCGAGTTTTGCCTGTCGTCGCTCGATGTGCCGGTCCGCAACGCGCCGCTGGATGTGTTTTTGGCGGCGATGCAGTCGTTGTTGGATCGTGGGGTGAAGCAATTCAAGTTTGTGGACAGGACATTCAATCTGAACATCAAGATCAGTCTGGCCATCCTGGAATTCTTCTGGCGGAACTACCGGACTGGCCAGTTTGTCCACTTCGAGATGATCCCGGACCGGTTGCCGGAACCGTTGCGCGAGGCCATCAGGAAATTCCCGCCGGGCGCGCTGCAATTCGAGGTCGGCATCCAGACGTTCAACGAGGACGTGGCGAAACTCATCAGCCGCCGACAGGACAATGTGAAGGTCGAGGAGAACCTGCGCTGGTTGCGCGCCGAGACGGGTGTGCACGTGCATGCAGACCTTATCGCCGGATTGCCGGGGGAGGATGGGGAGAGCTTTTCCAAAGGGTTCGATCGTCTCGTGGCGTTGCGGCCGCAGGAGATTCAGGTTGGTTTGCTGAAACGACTGCGCGGCACGCCGATTGTCCGGCACGATCAGGAATGGGGCATGATCTACAGTCCACATCCGCCGTACGAGATACTGCAAACGAAGCTCATCGATTTCTTCATGATGCAGCGGTTGCGACGGTTCGCGCGTTACTGGGACCTCGTGGCCAACAGCGGCAACTTCACCGAGACGACACCGCTGATCTGGCGGGATGGTTCGCCGTTTGGGAGGTTCATGGAACTGAGCGACTGGTTGTACAGGCGGACACGGCAAACGCACGCCATCGCGCTGCAGCGATTGCGGGTTTTGCTGACGGAGTTTCTATTGGAACGAAATCCTGACGCGACTGAAGAGATCGAGCAAGCGATGGCACGTGATTCGAAACGGCACACACGCGGCACCACGCCGCAGGAAGTGCCGCGTCGCCAGGCACGGCATTTAGTTTGAGCGCTCGGGAGGTTCTTCCTTCTTTTGCGCGAGACGGTGATGGCGGAAATGCTGATAGCCAAGCCAGCCGACGGCGATGAACGGCAGCGCCAGCGCCAGCAGCACGATGGCATAGCTCGACCAGCCGGGACCCAAATAGCGTTCGAGCACGATGAAGAACACGATCAACGGCAGAACGCCGTACACCATGTATCGCAGAATCAATCCCCAGTGAAACAGTTTCATCGATTCAATCCCATTGATGATTGTGCGTGCGTCGCACGGCACGTGGAAGTATGCAACACGATGGTGTTGTTGGCGAGGCATTCCCGACAGGAAGCAAGAGCGGTCAGGGCATGCGCAGTGTGAGTTCGTGGCCGTCAACGAGCAGTCTCACGGAGCGGGCGTCGATGGACAACACTTTTGCGGCCCCGATTTCCTCGCCCTCGTGGACGCTGTAGCTGTTGATCATCGCCTCGCGCGCGTTTGCTTCGCCGGTGATGATCCCCTGCAACACGAACTTGGGCGGCTCCGGTGCGACAGGCGCAGGAGGTTGCGGCGCTTTGGCGACGGGCTGGTCTTCGACGGCCTTCACGTTGACTGCCGGCTTCGGTTCCGCCTGGGAAATTGCGGGAGCTGCGGGACGTTGGGGTTGTTGAATGGCGGATACCTGTTGCGCGGGGACTGGCGCTGAGGCAGCGGACTCCAATCCGCTTTCCAAGGTCTTAAATGGCGACGCAATACGCCGACCGACCAAACCAACCATGCCGACAACCAGCAACGCGATCACCAGCATCGCGATACGACCCGTCCGCGAACCGAAGGACGACGATGTCGCCACCTGGGTGGCGCGATAGTCACCGGCGTCGGAGGGTGCGGCCCCTGTTTGGTAGGTCGCGTCGCGCGTTCGTTTGAGTGCTTCGTTGATCAGGCTCATGCGGGGACTCCGTCGAGTTCTTCAATGGCCAGTTGGACCGTCTTTTTGTTGAGCAAATCGGACTGTGCAACGAAACCGGCGAGCAGCGACTTGTCGCAGACGGCGTTGATGAGGCGGGGAATGCCGCCTGAGTATTTGTATACGAGCCTGGTGGCTCCTTCATCGAAGCGCGGCCTGCCGTTGGCGCCGGCCAGGGTGAGGCGATGATTGATGTAATGGGCGGTCTCCTGCATGTCGAGCGGCCGGAGATGGTAACGGACTGTGATGCGCTGGCGCAATTGACGCAACGCGGGCCGGGCGAGTTTGTCGCGCAGTTCGGGCTGGCCCATCAACACGATTT
>CAZAQZ010000273.1:0-4761 GCA_964487175.1 uncultured Verrucomicrobiota bacterium
TACTTAGACGGGTTAGATCAGTACTGAGGTCGGATGCTCTGATTGATATCCGTTAAAACTGTTCAGAGTTGTGATTGTACCCTTTGCGGTGACCTTAAACACCGTCCCCGAACCTAAAAGCCCTCCGTCGAAAGTCGTCCCGTAAAAATTGCTGTCGCTTCCTTGGATTAGACCCGCGGATGGCAGGGCGCCATCGGAGCCGATGAAGCTGAATGATGTGAGCGCGCCTCTGGCCGTGATTTTGAAGACCGTACCGGTGCTCAACAGTCCGCCCTTGGCCGTTGTCCCGTAGAAATTGCCGTCGACGCCTTGCACCAGCCCTCCGAGTGGCTCTGCGCCATCCACACCGCCGATGAAGCTGTGCAGATTTTGGAACGTGTCCGCCTTGGCTTTCGTGCCGCTGATCAGCACGACTAGAATTACAATTGCCGCAAAAATGTGTCGCGTCATCATATTAATCGAGGTTTTCCGTATGGCCTAAAACCATGACCCAATTGGTTTCTAGCGTGACTAGTCGGCACTATGCCACGTCCAACATTGTTTTCAAGTCAATACCCCGACTGACGATGTGGAATCTCCCTTGCGACGTGCCCGGGCTTCACTGGACAAATCCCGTGCGCATCGGGTAGGGTGGGCTGATGCAAAACATAGCAATCGTCGTCCTGGTGTATGGCGCGTTGGTGTTGGTCGGCGGTGTGATGGGGTTCGCCAAGGCGCAAAGCAAACCGTCGTTGTGCGCCGGCGTGGGATTCGGCCTCGCGCTGCTGCTGTGCGGGGCGATGCTCTGGCAAGGGAATCGCCGGGTGCTGCCGGGCGGGGTGGTGTTGGCGGGAGTCTTGTTGGTGGTCATGGGAATTCGATTTGCCAGGACCAGAAAGTTCATGCCGGCGGGCTTGGTCGCGCTGTTGAGTTTGGTGGTCGTCGTGTTGCTGGTGATGGCGTTGCGAGGATAGGTCTTTTCGGGGATGACTCAGGAATACATTCTTAAGCCCGCGCACGGGCCGCGGGATCTTCATATTGATTACAAGGCGGAGCTGAACGAGCAGCAATACGCCGCCGTCACGGCCATCGGCGCGGACGGCAGCGTGAACTCCGGCCCGACGCTGGTGATTGCCGGGGCGGGCAGCGGCAAGACACGGACGCTGACGTATCGCGTGGCGTGGCTGGTGGAACATGGCGTGTTGCCGGGGCGGATTTTGCTGCTGACGTTCACCAACAAGGCGGCGAGGGAAATGTTGCGGCGCGTCGAAGGATTGTTGCCGACGGACATTTCGGCCATCTGGGGCGGAACCTTTCATCATGTCGCCAATCGCGTCCTGCGCCGGCACGCCAAGCTGCTTGAGTACGGGACGGATTTTACGATTCTCGATCGTGAAGACGCCAAGGACATGCTGGACGCCTGCATCCAGGACGCGGGCATCGACACCAAACAGGAACGGTTTCCCAAGGGTGACGTGCTGGCGGAGATTTACTCGCTGGCAGTCAACACCGAGCGGTCCATCGAGCAGGTGCTCGTTGAACAGTACGATTATTTTTCGCACCTGGCGGGTGCGATCAAGACGTTGCGCGGTGTGTACGAGGAACGCAAACGCAAGGCCAACGCGATGGACTACGACGACCTGCTGGTGCTGTGTCTGCGGTTGTTTCAGGATCATGCGGAAGTGCGCGAGCGTTACCAGGAACAATTTCTCCATGTGCTCGTAGACGAATATCAGGACACGAACAAGATCCAGGCCGACCTGATCGACGCGCTTTCCGGCAAGCATCACAACCTGATGGTCGTCGGCGACGATGCGCAGTCGATCTACTCCTGGCGCGGGGCCAACTACCGCAATATCCTCGGGTTTCCTGACCGCTATGCCGGCACACACACGTACAAGATTGAAGTGAACTATCGCAGTGTGCCGAGCATCCTGCAGTTGGCCAACGAGGCGATCAAGGCGAACGTCCATCAATTTGCCAAGCACTTGCAACCGGTGCGCACGGGCGGCGGGAAACCGTGGCTGGTGGTCTGTCCCGATGCGAATCAGCAATCGCTGTTCGTGGCACAACGGATTCTCGAGCTGCGCGATGAGGGCGTGGCGCTCAACGACATCGCGGTGTTGTATCGCGCGCATTATCATTCAATGGAATTGCAGATGGAACTGACGCGACGCAACATTCCGTACGTCATCACCAGCGGCCTGCGGTTTTTCGAGCAGGCGCACGTTAAGGACGTGAGTTGCTTCCTCAAAGTGGCGCTCAACCCGCACGACGAGATGTCGTTTAAACGGATTGTCAAACTGATGCAGGGCGTGGGCGGCAAGATGGCGGACAAACTCTGGTCGGAGTTTCATCCCTTGCTCGCCGCGCAAAAGCCATTGCCGGCGACACACAATGCCGTGCCGAAGAAAGCGGTGGATGAATGGAAGCAGGTCGCGGCGGTATTGAACAAGCTTCGCGAAAACGGCGAGGACCGTCAGCCAGAGGAGATGATCGAGCAGGTCGTGGACGGTTTTTATGCCGCGTATCTGAAGGTGAAGTATCCCAATGCGCGTGCGCGCGAGGAAGATTTGCATCAACTCGCGTTTTTCGCCGCGCAATTCAAAACGATGGACGATTTCCTGAGCCAACTCGCCCTGCTGACAAATATCGAAGCCGACGATGCGAATCTCATGTCGTCCAACGAACAGGAGTACGTGCGCCTGAGCACCGTGCATCAGGCCAAAGGACAGGAGTGGAAGGCGGTCTTCGTCATCGGCCTGTGCGACGGCATGTTCCCGCTGTCGCGTTCCCTCGACAACCTTGAAGGGTTGGAGGAGGAGCGCCGCCTGTTTTACGTCGCCCTCACGCGCGCCAAGGACGAGCTATACATGGCCTATCCGCTCTTCCGCATGACAGGCGGCGACAGCGGCGGTTTCCAACGTCCCTCCCGTTTCGTCGCCGAACTCCCCAAGTCCCACTACCAGGAACTTGCCGTCAAACATCAGTCAGGGTATTGGTAAAAGTTGGCCCAAGATCCGCAGAGAGCAGCGTTTACATGTATCTCCCTGGTCAAAAAGTTGTTTGCGTTAACGATGTCTTCCCGGACGCGATCAAGAAGTTCTATTGGAAGCTGCCTGTCAAAGGCGTGACCTATACCGTCCGCGATTTGATCCCCGGCATTGATCCCAGCGGCGAACCCGGCGAGATGTGTGTTTATCTCGTCGAACTGATCAACCCCTGCAGCGACATGCCTCCGTATCCCGAGCGCGGCTTCAAAGCGGAGCGGTTCCGTCCGCTGGAGACCGACACCGAAACGGAAACTGAAACCGACGACGTACCGGAGCAAATCCCGCACGAGGCGGCGGTTTCATGATCCATCGGCTTTCTGACGACGACGATGGCGGTTCAGAATTCCCCTTAAAGTGGTGTTGTCATTTTGGCTCGTATTCTTCAAATTCACAAAAAATTGAGAAACGGCCCAAATTACGCATAAAAAAGGGATATATTGCAGTCGCTTTTTCACGGTAAGCAGTTGCCCTGTAGCCTTTTAGTTTTCAGGGTTTGCGGGTTTTTTTCTTGTGGACAAGCCGCTGGCTCTCCATTAGAATTTCGGCACTGTTAGTTCCTCTGGCCGAGATGCCCGGAGGTGAGAATTCGGGCGAGTTCATTAGGGAAGGGTTGGGCGAGGGAACCATGCTGATTGATGAGGCGAGGACTCGGGAACTGCTGTATCGGATCTGCTGTCGGGTGACATCCGACCCTGCATTGCGGGAGGATTTAATCCAGGAAGCCATGGTGCATCTATGGCTGTTGGAGGCGCGTCGACCCGGCCAGAGCCGAAGCTGGTATCTGCAGAACTGCAAGTTTCATCTCCAGAATTACATCGCCATCGGCCGCAGCGTGGATTCATTGAAGCGCGGAAGGGGACGCATCTCGTTCTCGAGTGACTGCGATGAGGTGGACGAATTCATGAGCCGACCGGAATTCCACGAGGCCGCGTTTGCGCAACTCAGCGCCCGTGATATTATTGCGGCACTTTCCTCGCGGCTCACGACGTTTGAGAGTGCGATTTTGCTTCACCTCGCCGAGGGCCTGCGTGCGCGGGAGATTGCCGTCCGATTGAAGGTGTCGCATCCCACGATCATCAAGCATCGCCGCCGGATTGCCGCCTTGGCGGTGAAATTGGGGATCCCGCCGCTGCCGACCTACCAACGAAATCAGCCCGTCGCATCCGCAAAGTGATCTGTGGCGCAAGCGAATGCGCTTGACAGAGGCCACCCAATTCGGCTAACGGTTCCCACAATCTGGCTTGGGAAGTATATTCAGGCAGAAGGGGATCGGTTTAGTCAAAAGCAGTATTCCAAACTAAGGAGGCTCGGATGAAGGCAGCTAAAGTTTTGGCGATTATCGTTGGTTTTGCTCTGTTGGTCGCAGGCTCCCATAACGCGTTGGCGCAAAGTCCGATCAGTCTTAGCCAATCAAACGCCTTTGGGACAATATCCATTACGGCGACGCTCTATACCCCCACAGTCATCAACGGCAAAAGTCAGGTTTCCGCATTCAAAGTTGCGACGAAGGATATTATCACTTTGGTTGTAGGGACTGCGGCAAGCATTGGGTTGGTTCCGAATACGAACGTCCCGAAGGGTGCGCAATTGGTGCTCACAAATGGTACAGACATAGTCATTCTCCAGCCAAACGGCACCCCGTGGCCGGGGCCGGCCACGAACTTCGACGAGATCGTCAACTTGGTAACTGAACAGGGGATTTCTGTGTCCACAGACACGACGAAGGGCG
>CAZAQZ010000274.1:0-4749 GCA_964487175.1 uncultured Verrucomicrobiota bacterium
ACAGGCGGCGAAACCACGCATACTGTAATGCAAGTTCGCAGCAAGGCCAATGATTATGAATACAGTTTCGACACTTCATCCATCCGACACTCTGAGATTTGCAATGGATTGCGAGGCGACGCAGATTCCCTCCGGCAGCAAGGTCATCGTCCCGCAAGGCACCGAAGCATATGTTGGCCAAACGCTGGGCGGAAACGTAACGCTTCAGGTTTCGCCGTTTGGCCTGGTACAGGTGATGAACAAGGACGTGGCCGCGTTGCTCAAGGATGGCGAGCCCTTGGTTCCCGAGGCCGCCCCGGTAGATGGGGCACCAAAAACAGCCGAAGGACCGGCCGTTGAGAAGCAGGTGGAAAAGGAAGTCTGGGAAACACTCAAGACGTGCTATGACCCGGAGATCCCGGTCAACATCGTTGACCTCGGGCTGGTTTACGACGTGACGCTGACGCCGATGCCGTCGTCGGAGGGCGCGCGCGTTGATGTGAAAATGACGCTTACGGCCATGGGCTGCGGGATGGGCCCGGCCATCGCCGCTCAAGCCCGCGACAAAATCCTCACCATATCGGGTGTCAAGGACGCCAACGTCGCCATCGTCTGGGACCCACCGTGGAACCAGGGTATGATCACCGAAGCCGGCAAGAAGCGCCTCGGCATTTGGTAACCAAATCCGATTTGGTCAGTGCAGAAGCGTCAATTCCTTCCATGGACCAGACCAACCCATATCGTGTAAGCGCGGGCTGTCCCCGCTGAGACAGTACAAACCATTCTCGGGCGGACCGGTTCCGACGAACACCAGCGGCGCGTGTGCGTGCGCAGTCTTTATCACCAGCGGCGAACAGAATCGGATCTGAGCGCCGACCTCGTAGCTCCACAGTTCCGTGTCGCCCTTGCCGGAGATGCAATGCACGCGCCGACCCATCGTGCCAACCACAATATCCGGCACGCCGTCGCCATTCATGTCCGCCACCGCAACCTCCGACATCACAGGTTCGTGGAAGGTGGCCGTCCACTTCGGTTTCCCCAGTTTCAAATCGAGGCAGAACACATCGCCGTTGGCCGTACCGAGAATTCCATTGGGCAATCCGCCTCCACTGAGGTTGGCGAGCACGACGCCGGTGCGCGTCCGCGTCCGTTTCTCTGAATGACGGAATTGCCAGATGATTTCGCCCGTCTTGCCGTTTAGCGCATAGGTGAATCCGCTGTCCGATGCGGCCACCGGATCTTCGACTCCGTCACCATTCAAGTCCACTAACGCCGGTGCCATGGGGAATGGATCGGAAGCCTCAAATCTCCATCGCTCCTTGCCGTCAGCCAACGAAAGACAATGCAATCCTCCGACCGCATCGGCAACAAACACCGCTTCCTTTCCAATCGCGGCTGGCGCGACAACCTTCTCAATCGCGGCCTGCCAGCGTTGTTTCCCATCAGCCAATGCAAAGCAATACACGCCCGCGTTGCCATCGCCGACCACGACGCAATCCTTTTCAATCGCCGGCCAGCCGATCGGTGAATCCAAATCACCCGGCAGTTTGAGTTGCCAGCGCACAGCACCATCTGTTCCGTTAAACGCCCGCAGCAAACGCGTCTTGGCATCCGCATCGACAATAATCCCCTGACCGGCTGCCACCCCGACGTAGGGTGATGGTTGTGCCGAAGTCTTCACCTTCCACAGAGGTGAGTTGTGCTCCGGATCGTAGCAGGCGATTTCGCCGCTGCTGTCCTTCGTGACGATCTTGCCATCGATGGCGGCGAACGGCGCATCGTAGTAGGAATCGGCATTGGCGAGCCATCGCTTCCGCCCACCAACCCAGGAGAAGCAATAGACTTTGCGGCCTGCTCCGACCACGAGATCCGGTACGCCATCATGGTCGATGTCGTCCAACGCATAGCCGCGTCCGACCGCTGCATCGAGTTTGATGCGGCCAATGACAGTGCCATCATGGCCGGAGAGGCAAAGCAGCTCGTCCGGTCCATTGTTGAAAATCAAATCGAGCACGCCATCGCCGTTCACGTCCGCCAGGTATGGATCGACCACCATATACTCGCTCTTCCAAAGCAGCGTAGTTCCATCAATGCCGTAACATTTCGTGCCCCCGTCATCAACAACCAGCTTCACTGGCTTGCCGTCGCCGCTCAGGTCGAGCCAGCGCGGGAATTGGTCGCTGGTTCCGATGACATTATGTTCGGCAAGTGAGATCGCAGTATACGTGCGCACGTCACCCGGCCCCTTGGGTGTCGGAAACAGGGCCACCAACTTGCCATTCCGATCAATATCCTCCACGCGCGGAGGCAAAAGGAGCGGCTTGCCCGTTTCAACCTTCCACAGCACTTCGCCGGTGCGTGGTTGCAGGCAATAGAGCGATTCGTCCGCGCTGCCGACGAGCAACACATCGTCGTTGCCCTGCCACGCCCAAGCCAGCGCGCTCTCAATGCGTCCGCCGGTGTGGAATTTCCAGAGCAATTGGCCGTCGGTCCCCGACACAGCATACACATGTCCGTCCGCCGAACCGACAAACACATCGGGCACACCATCTCCGTTGACGTCTTTGAGCAGCGCCGGACCAATGATGGCGCCCTTCGTTTCGAATGACCACAGTGCGTGGCCGTTCTTTCCATTTAAACAATAGAGACGGCCATCGGTGGACCCTACAATCACGTCGGGGACGCCATCGTGATTCACATCCGCCAGCGAGATGGGCGCTTGCACGGCGTCCTGCGCCTTGAACACCCACAAGGCAACGCCATTGCGTCCCGAGATGCAGTAAACCTTGCCGTCGTCATCACCGACGACCACATCCCCGTAATTATCCCCGTCAAAATCGGCGATGGCGGGTACCGACAGGACGTTGCCGCTGGCGGGCACCGACCAAAGAGTGATCGGAAGCAGAGAGAAGGTAAACTTATTCGTGGCTTGGGACCTGACATCCACCTCGAAGTTCTGCGCGAGAAAGTTCTCCTTGTGAATCAGGACCGAGTAGCGCCCCGTCGGCAACTCCTGTTCCACCCGCGGCCCGCGCAGGGGCGCGCGAAATCCGTCCGGGCCAAGAATTGTCACGGCAGCGTCGGCTGGGTCGGTCGTGACGACCACATTGCCTTTGCGGCGCTGCAGTTCGATGGGCATGTTGCGGGTTTCATCCGGCTTGGTTTCAAAATTGATTTCTCGAGGGTCGTAGAACGGCTCTGACGAAACCAGAAGCCGATGGTTACCTGCCTTGAGACTCATCGCATTGGCCAATTCGTCACCACCCAGCACTACGCCATCCAGAGCTACGTCTGCATTGGTGGGGTCAACCTGCACGTGCAGCGTGCTCTTGCGCGAATTGAGATAGAACACCACAAGATAGGCGGCAAACGCGAGGGCGACCGCATTGATGGCCAGCATTTTTACATGGCGACGAAGTTTTCGACCTGCGCGTGTCAGTGCGCCAATAGGTTTTGCCTCGATCGGTTCGCCTGCAAGGAAACGGCCGATGTCTTCCGTCATGGCCCGCGTCGTTTGGTAGCGGCCATCGGGCTGTTTCTCCATCGCTTTCATGCAGATGGTGGAGACATCGCGGTGGACTTTGCGATTGAGCTTGTGTGGTGGTGGCGGATCTTCGTTGAGGACCTTTTGCAACATGCCGACAACGTTGTCGGCTTCGAATGCAGGCTCGCCTGACAGCATTTCATAGAGCGTCACACCGAGAGAGAACACGTCGGAGCGCCGGTCGGCTTGTGCGGTCCTGCCGCTGGCCTGTTCAGGCGACATGTAGCGCGGCGTTCCCATGATCTGGCCTGTGACAGTCAGGTGCATCTGGTCGCTCTCGATTTCCTTAGCCAAGCCAAAGTCGGTCACTTTGACCCGGCCGGACTTGTCGATCAGGATGTTGCCAGGCTTTATGTCGCGATGAATTACTCCCTGCTCGTGGGCGTAATCCAGCGCATCGGCTACCTGCCGCACGATTTCCAGTGCCTCGCGTGGCAGCAACGGGCCCTTCGCCAGCATGTCGGCAAGAGAGTTGCCTTCGATGAAATCCATCGTGAAGAAGTACTGTCCGTCTTTCGACCCAAAATCATGGACGGGTACGATGTTGGGATGTTGGAGCTTCGCCGCAGCCCTCGCCTCATACAGAAAGCGTTTGATCTGGTCGGGTGTGGCGGACGTGCCGCTTTGCAGCACCTTCAATGCGACGACGCGATCAAGTCCGCGCTGCTTCGCACGGTAAATGATGCCGACGCCACCCCGTGACACCTCGCCGAGGATTTCATAGTTGTTGAACCAGCTTAATGAGGCCGCTTCGTTTTCCGGGATCCACCGAGATGCGTCGGAAACGGTCGGGTTTGGCGGCGGCTTGTTGCCGGAGGCGGACGCACCGCCTGTATCGTTTATTGTGGGATCGTCCTTGCCGGGCACGGGGCCGATTATAGCCACCCGGCGAAGCGGCGCAACACGATTTGCCGGGGTGTACTGCTCCGCATTTGCACTTGAAGGCGATAAATAACGGGTGCAAGATACGACATGGCGCGTGGGAGGCGCCTCGCGATGCCTTATCTCGTGCGAAAAAAGGTGGATGGCTCAGTGACGGACCAATGGGAGCTGCTCGATAAGCCTCTCATTTTCGGGCGCGGCGAACAAGCCGACGTCAAAATCCCTGACGAACGACTTTCCCGCCAGCATTTTGCCGTCGCGCTCAAGGGCGAGGTGTACGTCGTGCAGGACCTCAAATCGACGAACGGCACGTTCGTCAATAATGAGCGGGTCACGGAGCATGA
>CAZAQZ010000275.1:0-4738 GCA_964487175.1 uncultured Verrucomicrobiota bacterium
GTTAAGCCAAATTAAGGTTTAATTTTTCTTATGAGAACTGAATTTCACCTTCGCGCAGAACTTCGGCAGACAGGCCAACCACAATTCCGCGCCAGCCACAACGCCGTCCCCCGCGATCTGTCCTGCGGTTTGGGACTGCGGCGGGATGGTATGTGGCGTGGTATGAATGAGATGTGGCGCTTGGGCATGGAAACCGGTAGGATGGCGACTCATGGGACCGCTGAAATGTGGCAGAGAGTCCCGATCGTGCCATTGAACTGATATGAAGCTCCTTTATCTCGATTGTTTTGCGGGCATCAGCGGCGACATGTTTCTCGGGGAGCTGATCGATCTCGGCGTATCCGAAAAGCTCGTGCGTGATGAGCTGGCGAAGCTTTCGTTGCATGGCTACCAGATTTCGACCCGGCGTGTCGTGAAGCAGAACATCTCGGCAACGAAATTCGATTGCGTCGAGGAAGTCCCGCATCGTCATCAGGTTGAAACTCACCATGAGCATCGCGGGTACACCGAGATCGCAAAGATGATCGAATCCAGTGGATTATCGCAGGGCGTCCGCGACCGCGCCTTGAGCATTTTCCGTCGAATTGGTGAGGCCGAGGCAAAGATTCACGGCATCCCGCTTGAGAAGGTCCATTTTCACGAGGTCGGCGCGACCGATTCGATCGTCGACATCGTCGGCGCTTGTGTGGCGGTTGAGGCATTGGGCGTTGATGAGATCCATGCGTCCCCTCCCCGGCTGGGTTCGGGTTTCGTTGAGACAGCTCATGGAAAGTTTCCAGTCCCTGCACCCGCGACGCTGGAATTGTTGAAGGGCATCCCGATACAGCCGTCAAGCGAATCGGTTGAATTGGTCACTCCGACCGGAGCGGCCATTTTGGCCACTTTCTGCAAGAGGTTCGGTCCGATGCCCGCGATGAGTATCCGGAATATCGGCTACGGCGCAGGCACGCGCGACCTGGAAAAGGCCCCCAACGTATTGCGAGCCGTCCTGGGTGAAGCATCCGTCGCCTCGGGAAGCGAAACCGACGCCGTCGCTGTCATCGAAGCGAACATCGACGATATGAATCCTCAATTGTTCGGCGATGTGATGGAGCGGCTTCTTGAAGCGGGCGCGCTCGATGTGTTTTTCACGTCGATCCAAATGAAGAAGAACCGGCCCGCCACCTTGTTGACGGTCCTGTGCGAGCGCAACCATACCGATCGCATGGCTGAATTGCTGCTGAGTCATACGACGAGCTTTGGGGTTCGTGTCCATGAGGCGCAGCGCCGCAAGCTGGCCCGGGAAATCGTCAAGGTGCAAACGAGGTTTGGCGAAATTGAAGTGAAACTCGGAAAGCTCGGTGATAGAATTGTTTCCCGGTCGCCCGAATTCGAGTCCTGCAAACGCGCCGCGGCAAAAGCCGGGGTCGCGGTGAAGGACGTATATAATGAGGCAGCCCGTAACGCGGAGGAAGCGATATGATTGACAAGGAATTGCTGGAAATCCTGGCATGCCCCAAGTGCAAGGCCGATGTGCGGCTTGAAGGGGAGAAGATCATCTGCACGAACCCCCAATGCGGTTTACGATACCCTGTCCGCGACGGCATCCCCGTGATGTTGATTGACGAAGCCGAAGCCCTCCATCCCAAATGAGCGAACCGACGCTTTCCGTCATCATTCCCGCCTGGAACGAAGAGAAGTACATCGGGCGCACGGTGGACTCGCTCCGGCATGCGGCCTCTGTTTACGTGCGCGACCGCAAGGCGACCGCCGAGTTCATCGTGGTGGACAACAACAGCTCCGACCGCACTGCCGATGTGGCCCGTGAACACGGGGCGCGTGTGGTGTTCGAGCCGGTCAACAACATCGGCAAGGCGCGCAACTCCGGCGCACGCGAGGCCCGCGGCAAATACATTGCGTTTTGCGATGCCGATAACGCGGTCACCGAAAATCTACTGTGCCTGATCCATGATCATCTGGAGGACCCGAAGATTGCGGGAGGCGGGACCTGGATCGAGCCGGCCAACCACAACCTCAAGATCGATTTTTTTTATTTTCTCTGGCACATCTACGTGCGGTGCAGCGGGGTCGGCGTGGGCATGATGCATTGCCGCAAAGCGGACTTCGATGCGTTTGGTGGTTTCGACGAAACCATCTTTGCCGCCGAGGACGTGCAGCTGGCCTATGACTTGAAGAAGGTCGGCAAACCTCGCGGCCAGAAATTCAAGCTGATCCGGAAAGGCTGGATCATCACCTCAACGCGCAAGATCGATCAGACACCGTTGTTGGAAATGATCACGAAGCTGATTGGATTCGGGTTCGGGTTGCAGAGAAAGATTCGCAGCAAACAATACTGTGAACACTGGTATGAAAAGGCGGCGCGCTAGGAGTGTTCGAGCCCCTTCAGATCCAAGTAGATCCCGCCATTCTCAATCACCAAAGGCAGCCGCTCCAGCGCCCTGCCCTGCCCCGGTCCGCCGATGCACTTGCCTGCCGTTGGCTCATACATCGAGCCATGCGTTTTGCAGACAAAGAACTGGCCATCGCAAGTGAAGAAGTCGTTGTCGTCCAGGTCGAGCGAAACGGGCACGTGCACGCACCGGTTTACGAACGCGATATATTCTCCCCGGAAATTTGCGACAAACGCTTCCACGAGTTCGCCATGGCGGTTGAACTGGAACTTCTTCGTCGAGCCCGGGCACAATTCCTCCGTGCGGGCCACCGGAATCCTGTGAATTGTCACCTCGGAAGCTTAAACTGCGTCCCCTGCTTTGCAACCGATTTATGCGGGTGCGGATTTGGCGGAAGCGATTTGACAGCGGGCTCCCTCCGCGCTAGTCTCAAGCAGATGGCGAGAGTTTGTCGCAGTAGTTTCAATGATTAATTCAGGAAAGGATTCTTGATTATGGCTCACGAACTGCCGAAGTTGCCTTACCCTTACGACGCCTTGGAACCGTACATTGACGCGCGCACGATGGAGATCCATTACACGAAGCACCACGCCGCGTATGTGACCAACTTGAATGCGGCGCTGGACAAGCACCCCGAACTGCACAAGAAAAGCCTGGATGATTTATTGAAGGGCCTTAACAGCGTGCCCGAAGACATCCGCGTGGCCGTGCGCAATAACGGCGGCGGACATCTGAACCACAGCATGTTCTGGTTGATCATGAAAAAGGGCGGCGGCGGCGAACCGAAAGGCGAACTCGGCGACGCAATCGGCAAGGCATTTGGGGGTTTTGCTGCGTTTAAGGACAAGGTCACGAACGCCGGCATGACACGGTTCGGCAGCGGCTGGTCGTGGCTGGTGATCACCAAGGACGGCAAGCTCGATGTCATTTCCACGCCGAACCAGGACAATCCGGTGATGGACGGCCACAAACCGGTCATGGGCGTCGACGTGTGGGAACACGCCTACTATTTGAAGTATCAGAACAAGCGCAAAGACTATCTCGACGCGTGGTGGAATATCGTCAATTGGGACGAAATCGCCGCGCGTTATGCCAAGGCGAAATAATGCGGTGAGGTTCTTGCCTGAATCGGGAGACGGGCGGCTTTAGGCGGGCCGCCCGTTTCTTTTCTCCAACCAATGAATGTCGTCCTGATCGAACCCGAAATCCCGCCCAACACAGGGAACGTCGGACGGCTCTGCGCCGCCACGGGCGCAATGTTGCATCTGGTCGGCCCGCTTGGTTTTCGGCTCGATGACCGCGAGTTGAAGCGCGCGGGGATGGATTACTGGCAGCACATCACCTGGAAATCCTGGGAATCTTTTGACGCGTTGAGTTCGCAAGCCGCGCCCGGCGCTGCCTTCTACTTCGTCGAAACCAAATCATCGCGACTCTACACCGAACCGCGTTACAAGTGGGGTGATTACCTCGTGTTTGGTCGCGAGACGAAAGGGTTGCCCCAGGAATTGTTGAAGCAACATGAGCACTCGACCATCAGCATCCCGATGTTTCACGAAAAGGCCCGCAGCCTGAATCTGGCAACCGCTGTTGCCATCGTGCTCTTCCATTCAATCTGGTCAGGAACCGGAGGCACATGGCAATTGCCCGACGGGCGCCAGCCTCTCTAGGCAGACTCTAATGCTTCTGCGGTGTTGATTGATTGAGGGAATCGAAGAGCCCCTTGGTCGCGTTCTGCAGTGCATCGCCCGCGCCCTTCAGAGCCTGGCCCGCTGCGTTCTGAACATTTCCCAATCCTTTCTTCAGATCATCGCTATTGATGCCAATATCGGGCAGACGGACCTGGCTCATCACTGTCAACAATACCAGGCGCGAAATATCGGTGGAATCGGTGATGTCCTTGTAGGTAGCGTCCACATTCAGGGACATGTTCTTCTCAGTGGGTGCTCCGCGCGAGAAGTCCTTGATCGTGACTGTTCCCACATGGACGCGCAGCCTGTCCACCCGGTACTTGGACTTGGAATTGCCGCCGGAGACCACGCCCTTGAGTTTCATCGCGTTGGAATCGCCTTTTGCCGTCTTGACGATGACAAGTTGTTTGATATTCACCAGCATATCGTTGATGTGCGGGGTGCCCGCGATCATCGAACGAAGACGGTAGTCGATGAACAATTCCGGCATATCAACGAACCTTTGATCAGGGTAATCAGGCGGATTCATCAATTTAATCTCATGCGCGTCCACCTGCCCGTTCAGCAGCCCCACGCTGACCGCACCCACCTGCAGTGGAAATCCAGTCATCCTGGTCGCCCCGATCTCGATGGTCTCGCGTGCGATGAAATTTCGCGCCA
>CAZAQZ010000276.1:0-4733 GCA_964487175.1 uncultured Verrucomicrobiota bacterium
CCCTCGCGAATGTAGTAGTTTGGCCCGTCGAAGTCTGGACAACCGGTCTTGTCCGTAATGACCACCGAATCCCCAATATGTACGTTTTTATCAATGATCGCCCTCTGGATTGTGCAGCCACGCCCGATACTCATGTGCGGGATCCCCATCGACTGGCTCTCTAGAATCTGGTGCTGGGATTCGTAGAAGTCGCAACCCATAATAATGGTGTCACGCAGTTCGCAATCCGCATTGATAAACGATCGCACACCGACAATCGAATTCTCAATGTGCGATTTGAAAATGCAGCAGCCATCGGCAATCATCGCGTTGCCGATGCGGCTCTCCTGGATCCTTGATGCCGGGAGAAAACGGGCGTGTGTGTAAATGGGCGCTCCGCGATCAAAGAGATTGAACGAGGGTTTCGACGAGCATAAGGCGAGGTTCGCATGGAAAAACGATTTGATTGTGCCAACGTCCTCCCAATAACCCTGAAAGATGTGCGCAAAGACCCGCTGGCGGCTAATTGCGTCCGGGATGATATGCTTGCCGAAATCCGGTTTGTCGTTATTCAGCGCCTTGCACAGGATCTCGCGGTTAAATACGTAAATGCCCATCGACGCAAGCATGTAGTCTTCGCTGCTGGTGATCCGCAGATGTGATAGCAACGGATCCTGAAGCTTCAACTCGTCGAGCACCTGTTCGTCCTTTGGTTTTTCGACGAAGCGAACGATGCGCTTTTCCTCGTTGACCTGAAGAATTCCCAATGCGCCTGCCTGCGTGCGTTTCACCGGCATGGCCGCTACTGTAATATCGGCATAGCTTTCCACGTGCTGCTGAAGAACGCGCCGGAAATCCATGCGGTAAAGCTGGTCGCCTGCAAGGATTACCACGTAGTCGCACTCTGCCGAGAGGAAGTGACGAAGATTCTGCCGCACGGCATCGGCGGTGCCCTGATACCAACTCGACCCGTCAAACGTTTGTTGCGCCGCCAGCACTTCCACGAACCCACGTGAAAATCTGTCGAACGAATACGTTTGATGGATATGCCGATGCAGGGAGGCCGAATTGAATTGTGTCAGGACGTATATCTGGCGGATGTCGGAATTGATGCAGTTGCTGATCGGGATGTCCACCAAGCGATACTTTCCTGCAATGGGAACCGCCGGCTTGGCGCGCTCCTTGGTGAGCGGAAACAAGCGCCTGCCCTCGCCCCCCCCGAGGATTACGCCCAACACGTTGGTCCGCGTGATCGGCTTGAGTTCGAACCCTGCCATAGCGCGACTCTAGCCCGCCTCTATCGAGCCCGTCAATTGACAAAACACAGAAAAAGGCTATGTTATTGATCGTTTGCGGCAATAAAAAACAAACGCATCGAAGTCCACGCCTTGTGATTCGCCACCGCCGCAGACGGCCCGTTCAGCGGGTCCGGTTGAATCCCAATCGCGCGACTTCAGAAGGCAGAACATACTATGTGTGGCATCATTGGCTACATTGGCTCCAAGTCCGCCCCCAGCATTATCCTCGAAGGCTTGCGTCGTCTGGAATATCGTGGTTACGATTCCGCCGGCCTTTGCGTCCTGAACAACAATCAATTTGACTTGCGCAAGAAAACCGGCCGCATCAACGATCTGGCCGCACTCCTGCGCGAGCATCCCGCCAAGGGCAACACCGGCATCGGCCATACGCGCTGGGCTACGCACGGCCCACCAAACGACCAGAACGCTCATCCCCATCTCGATCAATCCGGCAAGATTGCCCTCGTTCACAACGGAGTCATTGAGAATCATCAACAGCTCAAAGACAAACTGATCGCCAAGGGACACAAGTTTACTTCACAGACCGACACCGAAGTGCTCGCACATATGGTCGGGGAATATTACGAATTGGTTCATGCCGAACATCCCGGCAAAAACGGCACCACTTTGACTGAGGCCGTCCGCCGCGCGCTGAAGGATGTTGTCGGCACCTACGGCATCGCGGTCGTTCACGCGGAACATCCCGACGTGATCGTCGGAGCGCGACGGGGCAGTCCCCTGCTTCTCGGCGTTGGGCGCGACGAAAACTTTCTGGCCAGCGACGTGAGCGCCATCATTGCGCACACGCGGCGCGTCGTGTACCTCAACGATTTCGAAATTGTCACCCTAACGCGTGATGATTTCCAGGTCTCGACAATCGAGGCCGCTGCCGTCAGCCCGCAGATTCGCGAGGTTGAGTTCGCCGCCGAAGAGGTTGAGCGCGGGAAATTTCCTCACTTCATGCTCAAAGAGATTTTCGAACAGCCGCAGGCGGTGCAGAACGCGATTCGCGGCCGCATCTATCACGAAGAATCGACCGCACGTCTGGGCGGGTTAAACCTGACGCCGGCAGAATTGCGCGCGACGGACCGAATCATATTCATTGGCTGCGGCACGGCGTTGCACGCGGGGATGGTTGGCAAATACCTGATGGAGGACCTCGCGCGAATTCCCACTGAGATCGATTATGCAAGCGAATCTCGTTATCGCAATTCACCCGTCGATAAACACACACTTGTCTTTGCGATCACCCAGTCGGGCGAGACAATCGACACGCTCGCAGCTGTACGCGAATTTCGCCGCAAAGGACACAAAACGCTCGGCATCGTCAATGTGGTCGGTTCCACCATCGCCCGTGAAGTGGATGGCGGCACCTATATGCACGCCGGACCGGAAATCGGTGTTGCGGCGACCAAGACGTTCACATGCCAGGTCACGATCATGACATTGCTGGCGATATTGATGGGCCGAATGCGGCACCTGGCCGGGACACGTGGCGCGGAGATTCTCAAGGAATTAGAGCAGATTCCCGCCAAGATGGAGCGCGTCCTGAAGCAGAGTGACGCCATTGCCGTCATCGCCAAGAAATACTGTGAAGCGAACAGCTTCCTGTTTCTCGCGCGGCAATACAACTTCCCGATTGCGCTGGAGGGCGCGCTCAAGCTCAAGGAAATCTCCTATATTCATGCCGAAGGCTATCCTGCCGCGGAAATGAAACACGGCCCGATTGCGTTGGTTGACCCCCGCACGCCGTCGGTGTTCATCTGCCCGCGCAGTTCCGTTTATGACAAGGTTATGGCCAACATCGAGGAGGTCAAGGCGCGCAAAGGCCCGGTGATCGCCATCGCCACCGAGGGCGACAAGGAGATCCACAACAAAACCGATGACGTGATCTACATCCCGGACACGATGGATTGTTTGCAACCGCTGCTGACGGTTGTGCCACTGCAATTATTGGCATATCACATCGCCGTTGCACGCGGCTGCGACGTGGACAAACCTCGCAACCTCGCCAAGAGCGTCACGGTGGAATAGCGCGCTTGTGCCGGATTTAAAACTTCACGGATGAGTCAATCTGGAGGCCGAGGGATTCGCCGCCTCCGAGCCCGAACGGCGCGGGGTCGAATCCGGCTTCGGCACCCAGTTTCTGTTCGAAGACGGCAGCAACACCGAGTTGCCACCAGTCCCGAACATTGTAGCTGGCCTTGAGTACCTCGGCACTGCGTTGTGACAACGTGAGACTGGGGTTCGCATCTGCAATCGACTGCCAGGAATTGTCCATGGTCATCATCTTACGCTTGTAAGCAAGTTGCCAGTCGCCGCGCCTGCGGGCGTCACCAAGAGTAAACTCTGCAATCAGCCCGTTGAGTTGATCCAGCGTCAACGGCGAATTCCACACTCCGAGCATTTCGTAGTCTTCCTTCGGCGAGTTAACGTAATCAGCGTTCAACCTCAGCAGAGGTCGTGGGCCAGGCACCGGGTTCTCAGTAAGCATTTTCGTCAATGCCGAGTCCACGGCGGGCGAGGTCGATTGTTTCGTCTTGTTGGTCTGGGCCATCACAAGCCCCACCCCCATCAGCCAAATCGAGCCAGCCACCATCAATGTAGTCCATCTCTTCATCCACAAGTAAGACCCCCTGAGCGAAAATACGCTGAATCATGAGGCGGGTCAATTCCTCCGCGCCTGGCTAAAATCCGCGCCTGCGCCGGATCTCTGCGTCGTCCGCTTGTTTCACCGCGATCTTCGCTGGCGGCTTGGGCATTCGATAGCCCCCCGCCAGCCTTTCAAGCGTTGCAATCCGTTCATTAACCAGCTTGACGTGCTTTGAACCTTCAAGCTCCTTTCGAAGTTGCTTCATGACCTCCAGCGCACGTTTGGGATCGAGTTGAGTCTGTTGATAAAAATCGGCCAGGCGACCCGCTGCCAGGACCGCGGTTTCACCGCCCGCGGCCTTCCCCACCGCAGACTGTAATTCCAATTCCGCCAGGTTCGCGTCATGCAGGTGATCCAGCGCAAGTTCGGCAAGGCGCAGGTGTGGATACACATCCGCCGGATGCTGCAGAATGACGGTTCGATATTCCTCGATTGCTTCCTCGTACTTGCCTTCTTTGACTCGCGCTTCGGCCATGCTGTATTCCGGCACGATGCGAAACTCGGAGTCGTCGGGCCAGTATAATCCGGCGAAACGATTGGCGACTCTGGAGATAGTCGGAATCCCGCACAGTACAAACAGAAAGAGGCCGTACAGAACCAAGCCCCCCACAATCTCGAAGGCGCTTCCCCCTGCCTGCATTCTGGATCCAGCCCAACGCACCATCCATATTCCCACGATGATCGCAGTCGCCCAGCGCAGGATACTCTTAATATGCTTTCGTTCCATGACATCTAATTCGGAGCAAGCAGGCTTGCCGCCGGTTTGTCGAGCGCTTCATGATAGGACAGATCAACCTGATCGG
>CAZAQZ010000277.1:0-4720 GCA_964487175.1 uncultured Verrucomicrobiota bacterium
GTTCCGCCCTGGAGGGGAGTTTTATGACCAGCCGAGCGCGTGGAGTGTCTGGAAGACCACCAGCGAGGCGGTGTAGGCGAGGACGGTCATGTAGACGAGCTGGAACACCGGCCATTTCCAGGAATTGGTTTCGCGGCGCGTGATGACTTGCGTCGACAGGCATTGCATCGCCAGGACGTAGAACACCAGCAGGCTGGCGCAGGTGGCGGTGGTGAACACTTTGCTGCCATCGGAGCGTTCGGCGCGACGCAATGAATCGCAGAGCGACTCGGGATTTTTCTCCGCTGTGTCTTCGCCGACGCCGTAGACAACGGCCAGCGTGGAGACGATGACTTCACGGGCGGCCAGGGAACTGATGAGGCCGATGCCAATCTGCCAGTCGAATCCAAGCGGCCGCAGCGCTGGCTCGATCGACCGGCCAAGCTGGCCCGCCGCCGAGTGCGCGAGCGCGGAGTGGCTGATCAGAATCTCGGCCCGCGATTGCAATGCTTCGGCATCTTTTCCGCTGCTGATCGCCGCCTGTTTCTGTAACGCGACCGCCTCGGGCGGGGGCGCGCTCTTGGGATAGGTCGCCAATGCCCATAACGCAATCGAGATCAGCAGAATCACCGTTCCGGCCTTGCGGATGAAAATCCAGGCGCGATCCAGCATCGTCAACACAGCGGTGCGCAGGCTCGGCAGTTTGTAGCTGGGCAACTCCAGCACCAGCGGGCGCGTCTCGCCTTTGAGGATCGTGCGTTTGAGGACGAACGCCGCGGCGATGGCAGCGAAGATGCCGAGCGCGTACGCGCCGGTGAAGACCAGCGAGGCTTTCCATGCGTCGTGCGCGAACAACAACGCCGCCAGCATGCTGTACACCGGGATGCGCGCCGAGCACGACACCAGGGGCAAAACAAGAATCGTGACGAGGCGGTCGCGTTTGTCCTCGATGACGCGCGTGGCCATGATCGCCGGGATCGCACAGGCGTGGGCGGACAACAGCGGCACGAACGCCTTGCCGGGCAGGCCCACCCGGCGCATCAGGCGGTCCATCACGAACGCGGCGCGCGCGAGGTAGCCGGTGTCTTCCAGCAGCGAAAGACAGAAAAACAGGACGCAGATTTGCGGCAGGAACACGAGCAGACTGCCGACGCCACCAATGATGCCTTTGACAAGCAGGTTGCGAAAATCGCTCTCGGGCATGTGTTGGGCGACCCACACGCCGACGCCGCTAAAGAGCGCGTCGATCAAGTCCATCGGAATGTGCGCGATGCGGAAGATGAGGAAAAACAAGCCGACCATCACGGCCAGAAATGCCGCGACGCCGATGACGGGATGCGTCAACACGCGATCGATGCGTTCGGTCCAAGCGTTGGCCGGGCGCGGAGACTGTTGCATGCACCGGTTCGCAATCGTGTCGGTCCAGGCGTACCGGCACTGGAAACGGCAGCCGTTGCAACCGGCGCAGGCGGGACACACAGCCGCCGTCGTCATTCTTTGCATCGCCACGCGCAGTTCGGCCAACCCGCGGCCGCTGCGCGCCACAATCGGGATCACCGGGCAGCCGAGTTCCCCCGACAGCCTGGCGACATCAATGCGGATGCCGTTCGCTTCCGCCAGGTCGAACATGTTCAGCGCCACGACGACCGGCAGCTTCATTTCGATGATTTGGCTGATCAGAAACAGGCTGCGATTCAGGTTCGTCGCGTCGCTGACGACGATCACGCCGTCGGGCGCATCAAAGCCGGCGTGGCTTCCTTGCAAGGCTTCGAGTGCGACCAATTCTTCCTCGGAACTGGCCTTGAGATCATAGATGCCCGGCAGATCGAGCAACTCGATCGGCTCGTCGGCAATCGTGCAGCGGCCCAGTCGGCATTCGACGGTGGTGCCTGGATAGTTCGCGGTGGCCGCCCGCAGTCCCGTCAACGCGTTGAACAACGTCGTTTTGCCGCCATTCGGATTGCCCGCCAACGCCAGGCGCCGCACCCGGGTCGCCGCCTGCGCGGGTTTCGCCGTCGAACAACAACTGGCTGGTTCAGCGAGCATCTTTTTGGGGGCCTTCATGGACGGTGGTTTCGATGACGATTTGACGGGCGATACGGCTCGACACACCGATGTGCGCTCCGAGCAAGCGCAGGATCAGCGGACTGCCTTGCCGCACAACCTCAACGTCACGCCCGAGGCACAAGCCCATCGCCATGAGGCGATGCAGCGCCGCATCCGCGCTATCGATATGCCGCACGACCCCGCGAGTGCCCGAAGGGAGTTGATCAAGCCGGTGACGATGATTCATGGGTTGCTTTCCTTGCACCGGTGTTCGGATTCGCCCGTGATCGACAACGCCGGCGGTAGCGCGATGATCAATCGTTTCTGGCGTGGGCTGATGGAAAAATTATGCGCCAACCTCCTCACAAGCAGCCACAGTCCGGGCATTGCACCCTGACGGTCGAGCAAGTAGGTTGGCGCGAAAACGGTTTGCGTGCTCCGGTACAACGGAAAGCCGCTGGCCCGAGAGGCGGTGAGCGTCGGCGTCGCGGATTCGAGTTCGGCGTGGCAGTTCATGCGGGCTCAGTAAACGAAAGTGTCCACTTCGTACCGCGCGAGGTAAGGACGGCCGCGTTGTTCATCGAAACGCAACCCCGCGCGGATGGCCTGTTCCTGTTCATCGAGTTGTTGCGCTGTGAGCCGTTCCACATTGAGCGCGCGGGTCTGTTCCTCGTAACGGCTGTTGCGGTAAATCACCAGCGGCGAGAAATAAATGTAATCGCCCGCGCCGAGTCCCAGTTCGTTGATCAATTCGGCCGTCTTCTTGCGGTGCACCATGTCGAAGGCCAGTCCGCCGGCCCCCAGCAACACGATGATGCCGACGTGGATGCCCGCTTGTTTCAGCGCGTGGACGCAACTGTGCACACGCTCGGGAGTGGAAGGTTTGCAGAGCCACTCGAGCAACGCTTCGCTGCCCGATTCCAGCCCGATGTACACGCGTCGCAGCCCGCGCTCGCGCAACGCTTTGAAATCCTCCGTTGTATGCTGCCGGCCGGTGAACAAATCGAGGAATGAACTGACGCCGTCAAACTGCGTTTTGCTGCCGAGCCACCAGCGAGCGGGAACGGTTTCCTGGTCGGCAGGCGGGAAGACGAAATTCTCGTTCAGCACGTCGAAGAATTCGAGGAGCGTTTCCTGCGGCAGGGCCAGCGCGTTCGCTTCGCCGAGAAAAATCGATCGACGCGCGCGGAGTCCTTCGCCATGAAACGCGATGGCTTCGCGGACGTGATCGCGAAATTCCGGGGTTGTCTTCCGTTGATGGAACAGGCCGCGGTATAATTCGCAGTACAGGCAACTCCCATACGCGCAGCCCTCGGTGGCCTGCAGCACAAGCGCATTGTATTGGTCGGGCGGCAGGATGGCGACGCGTCCGTAGATTTCGTTGAACCGGTGGACGTGGGCAAACGCCGCTTCGACACCGAAGTGCTCCGCCTTTTCCAAAATGGGTGTAAGCTGCTCGACTGCTTGATGGACCGACGGCTTGCCGAATTCGATGTCGGTGGCGCCTCGATAGATGTGCGTCAGGACTTCCGTGAGCTGCGCGCGCGCGGTGGCCACAACGGCGTCCACTTCGGCGCCGACAATCACTTTGCGTTCGATGCCGCCGCCTTCGTCGGAGGTGCGTTTTCGCGTGGCGAGAAACTTGTGGGACAACCCGCGGCGGAGGCTGGTGTTGGGTTCGGCGGTCTTGAGCAGCCGGCCTTCGAGATCGTAATGCAGGGCGTGCTCGGGATTGTCGAAGTACACGGTCATCTCGCACGGCGAGAGGGCCACATAGGCGTGACGGTCGGGGCCGAGGTTGACCTGCAGGCCCGTGCCGAAACCCGGCACCTGGTCGAGCGTGCGCTCACGTTGATAGCGAAGGATCGGTTGCGAGGTTGTGGTGGAATCGCTCATAGAATCATTCTCCTCAGGCGGCAGCCGCGCTGGCGACTTCCTCGTTGCTCAAATAGCACGCGGGATCGGGCGCCCACGGATCTCCATACACTTGCCAGGCGCGGACGCGAAAGCTGCCGCCGCAAATGTCCTGGAACCGGCAACTGCTGCAACGGCCCTTGAGCAGCGGGAGGCGATTGCGTAATTGCGCCAGCAGCGGGATCGAATTGTCGCTCCAGATTTCGCTGAAGGGACGCTCCCTGACGTTGCCGAGCGTGGCAGTCTGCCAGAATTGGTCGGGATGGACATTGCCCTGAGTGTCGATGTTGGCGATGCCGACGCCTGAGCTGTTGGCGCCACCCCCGTTCCACTGCATCCATTCAAGAACCTTCGCAGCCCGGGCGGGGTCGCGTTCGAGCAGCTTCAAATAAAGATAGGCGTTATCAGCGTGATGATCGACGGTCAGGATTTCCTTGCTCAGGCCGCACTCATGGAACGTGAGGGTCCGCTCCAAAATGATATCCATGGCGCGTCGCACTTCGGCGTGTGGCAATTCGTCGGCGGTGTTGCCCCGGCCTGAGTAAACCAGGTGATAGAAACAGGCGCGTTGAATTCCTGACACCTGGATGAAATCGAAAATGTCATGCAGGTCCGCGCAGTTGCGCCGGGTCAGCGTCAATCGCAGACCGACTTTCTGGCCGACCGCCTGGCAATTTTGAATTCCCCGGATTGCCGCGAGGAATGCGCCTTTCTTGCCGCGGAAAATGTCGTTGGTTTCACCCATGCCGTCGAGCGAGATGCCGGCGTAAGCGAGGCCGAT
>CAZAQZ010000278.1:0-4718 GCA_964487175.1 uncultured Verrucomicrobiota bacterium
GGGCGGGTTGAAGGAAATTCGGCCCGCGTAGTTTCATGTTGTCCAACATCCAGTCAGCGCTGGCGACCCTGCTCCTGCCGGGCGAACCGCTCCTCATTGGCGTGTCGGGCGGGCCCGATTCGGTCGCGCTGCTCAGTCTGCTGGTCGAGGGCGGTTGGCGGCCACACGTTTGTCATCTCAATCACAAGTTGCGCGGCGCCGAAAGCGACACGGATGCAGAGTTTGTTCGAACACTGGCTGAGCGGTATCAACTTCCTGTGACCATCGAGTCACGTGACGTCGCTGCTCTTGCTGCAGAGAGAAAACTTTCCCTGGAAGATGCAGCACGCAAGGCCCGGCTGGATTTCTTTGCCGGTGTGGCGGCCCGCACGTGGATTACGAAACTTGCATTGGCGCATACGGCGGACGACCAGGTGGAGACGTTCCTGATGCGGCTGCTACGCGGCGCGGGAGTGCCGGGACTGGTCGGCATCTGGCCCGAACGCAAACTCGGGTCGCTCCGCGTGATTCGTCCCTTGTTGAAGGTGCGTCGTGGGGAGATCATCGAATATCTGGCGGCCAAAAAGATCGCGTACCGAACTGATGCGAGCAATCTTGACACGCGATTCACGCGCAATCGCATCCGGCACGAACTTCTTCCCATGCTGGAGCGCGATTTCAATCCAGCCATTCGGGAGGTGCTCCTGCGAACGGCGGAAATTTTGCGCGACGAGGATTTCTATTTACTCAAGCACGTGGCCCAGACGTTTTACATGCGCACCAGCCGCGAGGACGCGTTGCAGGTGGCGAAGCTGCGGGACTTTCCGGTGGCGGTGCAGCGGCGGTTGATCCGGTTTTGGCTGGGTGGCGAAGACGAGAGCGGCCAGCGGTTCACATTCGACCACATCGAGGCGGTGCGGGAGCTTGTGGCGGTCGATTCTCCCGGCGCTGAATTGCATTTACCGGACGATTTGATCGTATATCGTGAATACGAATGGCTTCGGAAAGGTTCGCGCGAAGAATTGTCGCCGGTCCAGGGCCGCTGGCCATTCAAGATGGACGGGGACACGGTGATTCGCGAATTGGGTGCAACATTGAGCTGTCATCCCGAGCGGAGCCAGGGTGCCCTCTTTAAACAAGACGGGACCGAGTGTTTCGACGCAGATGAAATGGGTTCCGAGCCCTTCGTTCGCACGTGGCAGGAAGGCGATCGATTTCAACCATTGGGGATGAACGAGTTGAAGAAGTTGCAGGATTTCTTCGTGGACGAGAAAATCCCGCGTCGGCAACGGGGTCGCGTCCCGCTCCTGTGTGCGTCGAATGGCCGCATTGCCTGGGTTGCCGGCGTGCGCATCGCCGAGCCGTTCAAGGTGACGGAGCGGACGCGTCGCATTTTGCGGGTAAGACTTATTAATGAGTCCCAGCAGAGGGTCGAACGATAACGGGCGCAATAACCCCCCAAATCATTTCGGCCATTCGCTCGTGTCCTGATGCTGAAAGATGCAGGCCGTCGATTGTTGCGCCTTTCTGACGCAAGACAGCCGCAAAACACCGTTTTGGGATTAGTGCCACACCATACCGATCCGCCGCCCGTCTTTGAGCCGCACCATAGGCGTTTTGCAGAGGTAACAACGGCAATTCCAACATAACAACCTTTCGCGTTGGGCGGCATACCTCTTCGAGAAGCTGATTCAATTTCGCATCAAATTCCTTTACCGGTGTGCTGCGAAGGAGATCGTTTCCTCCCATTTCTATTACAACCAGTGCAGGGGTTTCTGGCAATCGGTCTGCCTGTTCACGAGCATCACTTAGATCAGCGCCTGCGACTGCCAAGTTGGAAACCGGTACACCTTGTGTCTTCTGAAGCACCATTGGCCACGGATCAATGGCCGAGTTGACGCCAGCACTGATGGAGTCACCAATCACATAAATCTTGTCGAGTTTTCCATCCGCCATCGTTGGTTTCAACCAGTGAGGGAATTCAATCAGAAGCACCAGTAGAGCAATCAGGATGGTCAACGAACTGGCAACGAACCTAGCAGTTCCTGCCGTCCTTTCGGCCAAAAGGGTGCCAAGCCACAAAAGTATGGTGACTGTCTGGGCGACATAGAGCCATCCGGGCAAAGGGGTTGCGGACAGTAAGGCAAGTCCGAAACCAACGAGCGCGGCTAAGGCGGCGATCAGCTTGCCCGATGGACGACGAAGCAGAAACGCCATCAGAGGGGCCATGATAATGAGTCCATTCCCAGTAAGAAAAGCGTCGCCGCTGATCAGATGATAGAGCCAAAAACTCATGGGCGGCAGTGTAGTCTTCGAGGCACACCCAAGCAAGTCATGGCGTTTCAGGGTTGACAAATCCTGCTTCAGGCGGGTATTGGCAGCAGCGATGACTTCCGGAAAGACAAACGGGCCACAGCGCGTTCGCGTGGAATTGGGCGAGCGGAGCTACGACATCCTGATTGGCAGCGGGCTGTTGGCGCGTGCCCCGGAATTTCTCCAGCCGCTGAAGCTGGGCAAACACGGCGTCATCATGACCGATTCCAATGTTGCGCCGCTCTACGGCGAACAATTGCGGGCCGCCCTGAAAAAAGGCGGCCTTGAGACGGAGATTGTGATGGTGCCGGCGGGCGAACCATCGAAATCATTGCGACAGGCAAACCGTCTGTTTGAGACGATGCCGTCCCTTCATCTGGATCGTCATTCATTTGTGATCGCCCTCGGCGGTGGCGTGGTGGGCGATTTGGCGGGATTCATTGCGGCAACCTATTTGCGCGGTCTGGCCCTCGTCCAAATTCCGACAAGTTTGCTGGCACAAGTGGACAGCGCTGTCGGCGGCAAGGTGGGCGTCAATTTGCCGCAAGGCAAGAACCTCGTCGGCGCGTTTTATCAGCCGCGGTTGGTGTTATCCGATACGGACACGCTCAAGACGTTGCCGGAGCGCGAACTGCGCGCCGGATTTGCCGAGGTCATCAAGCACGGCGCCATTCGGGATGCTGAATTCTTTGCGTGGCTGGAGCGTGAACGCAAGAATGTGCTGGGTGGGAAGCCGGACGCGCTTGCGCGCGCAGTGCGGCGTTGCTGTGAAATCAAGGCGGAGATTGTCAGCGCGGACGAGCGCGAGTCGGGCGTGCGCGCGTTCCTGAATTTCGGTCACACAATCGGTCACGCGATGGAAGCGCTCGCCGATTACGTCGGTCTGCTGCACGGCGAGGCGATTTCGATGGGGATGTGCGCGGCAGCGCATCTTTCGCAGAAACGAGCTGGCTTCAATGCTGCGGAAGCCGAGCGATTGCGGGCATTGATCGAGGCCAGCGGGTTGCCGACGCGACTTGACGGGACATTCGGGCCTGGCGAACTCCTGTCCGCGATGCAACTGGACAAAAAGGCGCGTGAGGGCAAGCTGCGGTTTGTGTTATTGAAACGGCTGGGCGAGGCCGTCGTATCTGATGCCGTGACGGATGCCGACCTCAAGGAGACGATTGATGTCTGCCGTTGATGAAACGATTGTGCGGGAGTATTTCGAACTGCACGGCTTCCTTGTCTGCCAACGGCGCAAGTATGTAGTGCAAGCGCGGCAGAAAACGACGCAGGAAGAGGTCGATCTGATCGTGCTGAACCCGCGCGCGGCGTCCAGCGAAACCCCGCCCGAGTTTGAAGTCACCTCGGCGATGCTCAAGCACGTTTCCCGCGCCATCGTGGCCGTCAAAGGCTGGCACACGGAGGTATTCGCGCCGGGCGTGCTGGCCCATCAGCCTAAGATTTTTGGGTTTGTTGGAAAGAGCGCGGTCGAAGAAGCGGAGCGGCTTGTTGGCGCGGAAGGTTTGGTTAAAATCCTAATAGTGCCGGGGCTGCCGCGAAACGCGAAACTGCGCCAGAAAAGCATCGAGGTCTTAAAATCGAAAGGCGTGGACGGCGTGATCTCATTTCGTTCGATTCTGCAGGAGCTGATCTCGATCGTGACGATAAATCGGAATTATCAGAAATCGGATCTCTTGCAGGTTTTACGGTTGTTGAAAAATTACGAGTTGCTGAAGGAGCCGCAGCTGGAATTCAAGCTGCGATCCAAGACCAAGTGAAACAGCACGCTTTTCATTGTTCCAAGTCCGAATGAACTCCCGCGAAGCATACATCGCACTCAACATGATTGACGGCGTCGGCCCGGTTCGCATGCGCGCCTTGCTGGACGTATTTAAAGAGCCGCAAGCGATCCTGCAGGCACCGGTGAGCCAGTTGATGCGAGCGGAAGGCGTGGGCGAGGGAGTCGCGCGGAACATCGTCGACTGGAAGACAACCGTCGATCTGGACGCGGAGCTGGGACGCATCGAGAAGTCGGGTGTTCGCGTCGTGACCCGTGAGGATGAGGATTACCCGAAGAACCTGACCCAGATTTATGATCCGCCGCTTGTTCTTTATATGAAGGGGGCAATGAGCGAACGCGACGCACTGTCGATCGCGATTGTCGGTTCGCGGCGCACGACATTATATGGACAGGAAATGGCGCGAAAGCTGGCCTATCAATTGGGACGCCTGGGAGTGACGGTCGTCAGCGGCCTGGCGCGCGGCATCGACACGGCGGCGCACAACGGCACGCTACAGGCCAAGGGTCGAACCGTGGCGGCGATCGGCTGCGGCATCGATGTAATTTATCCCGCTGAAAACAAGAAGCTGTACGATCAAATCGTGGAGAAGGGTGGGGCAGTCGTCACGGAATTTCCGTTTGGCGTGCAGCCAGATCGTCA
>CAZAQZ010000279.1:0-4709 GCA_964487175.1 uncultured Verrucomicrobiota bacterium
GGCGGGTGCACTGAGAATGCGTTTGCCCGCGCAGTTCACCACCGCCACTGTGTACGATCCTTCCTGCTGGCCCGGTTTTGGATAGACCGTCGTGGACACTTCCAGCACGCCGCGTTCGAGGATCGCCTTGTGCGGTTCGTTGTTGTGCGGCAGAGGCTCGGGTTGCCAGCGCCGGAAATGATGGCGATAGCGGCGGTTGCCCACTTTGTCCAGCACGGTGACCGCGATGTTGTTGCCGGGACCGCCGATGCTGTGGCAGATCGCCACCTTGGGTTTCTTCACCTGCACACTGGGAGGCGCTTCGCCGCGCAGTTGCCTGCAGGCTTCGATGATCTTGATCAAGCCCGTGCCGCCCAGCGCATGCAGGTCCTTCAGGCCGCCGGAGATGTTCGTCGGGATTTGTCCATCATGATCGAGCCGGCCTTTCTCAATCGCCTTCACCGCTTCTTCATGCGTGAAAATGCCCAGGTCGACGAGGTTGAGCAGGAACAGCGGGCCGAACGCGTCATGTTCCTCGACAATCAGTCCGTCGAGATCGCGCGGGTTGAGAATGCCGGCTTGTTTGTACGCCTTGCGCGCCGCCCAGCGCGTGGCTTCGAGATGGTCGATGTAGAACCGGCCGAATATCCGCGAGCCGTCCACCGAGTGACCGACCCCGGAGATCTCAATGTCGGTTTCCTTGCTTGTCACAAGAATCGCTCCCGACGCGTCGCTCGTAGGACAGGAATCCAGCACGTGAAGTGGCGTGGCCACGGGTGGATTACGAATCGGGTCGCGGTACTCCTCCGCCGTGATGGTCTTGCCCGCGAATTGCGCGTCAGGATTTTGGGATGCGTACCGATAGGCGCGAATCGCGATCTTCTCCAGCAGCGCCCTGAAGTCCTCCGCCGACACTGCGTTGATGCGCGCATACTCCAGCGAGATCAGCGCAATCGCCGAGGGCATGGTCAATCCGCACGCGCGGTCGATGGGATCGACGACCTCGCCGATGATGCGCGAGCGTTCCTCCCGTTCCACGGCGCTCATCTTTTCGCCGCCAATGGCAAGGACTCGCTTGCATCGGCCACTGGCAACCGCATCGAACGCGCGCAGCAGCGCCGTATGGCCATTGGAGGCCGTCTCGACTCGTTCGGCTTCGGCGCCACGCAACCCGAGATGGTCAGCCACTTTGGTGGCGATGTTCCCTTCGCCGGTGAACGAGGAGATGTTCTGGACCGAGATGAAGACGCCGTCGATCCGGCTGGGGTCAACTTTCGAAAGAATCCGTTGCGCCGGTTCGCACAGCAAATCGACAAGCCTGTGATCGGTCTTCTTGTGCGCCCTGGTCCGTTCGGCTTCCTCGATGTAGACTTTGGTTCCCATACTGCCCTTCCCCAAAGCACCTCCCCTGCCGAAACGTCCTCAGCCCGACACCGATTCTCAGCTCTTTTCGATCACGGTGAACGCTTCATCCAGCGTCTTGATGATAAAGTCGGCGTCGTCCTTGGTCATGCAGAACGGCGGTTTGATGCGGATCGTGTTCGCCGCCATGCCGCCGCGGCCGATCAGCAATCCGCGGTCCTTGCACAATTCCATCGCGCGTTGGACATGTTGCGGAGCGACTTCGCGCGATTCCTTGTCCTTCACGATTTCCAAACCGCGCATCAGGCCCTTGCCGCGATGTTCGCCGACGATCTTATGGTTGCGCACGAGCTTATCGAATCCTTCGTGCAACCGGTCGCCCATGACTTTGGCGTTGTGCATGTATTTGTTGCGTTCGATTGTCTCAATCACGGCCAGCCCCGCGGCCATCGAAACCGGGTTACCCCCGTAGGTGTTGAAATGCACTTTCTCGCGCATCGATTCGGAGATTTCCGTAGTGCACGTCACACCGCCCAGCGGAATGCCGTTGCCCATCCCTTTGGCCATGGTGATCATGTCGGGTTTCACGCCCCACTGTTCGATGCCCCACCATTTGTCGCCGGTGCGCCCAAATCCGGTCTGCACTTCGTCGGAAATGAAGACGCCGCCGTATCTCTTCACGATGTCGTAGGTGATCTCGAAATACTCCTTCGGCGGATCGATCACGCCGCCAAATCCCTGGATCGGCTCGGCGATGAACGCGGCGATCTTGCCGGAGGTGTTGTACTTGATGACGTCTTCAAGTTCGCGCGCGCAAGCGACGTTGCACGAGGGATACTTCAGACCAAACGGGCAGCGGTAGCAATAGCCCGGCGAAATGTGGGTGACGCCGAACACGTACGGCAACGAGTGCCGCCATTTCGACTGGCCGGTCATCGTCATGGCCATCAGCGTGCGGCCGTGGAAACTGTGGCGCAGCGCGACGAACTCGGTCTGCTTGGTGTAATTCTTGGCGAGGAGCGCGGCCAGTTCGTTTGCTTCACAGCCGCTATTCGTGAAGAAACTGACCTTCAAGCCGCCGGGCATGATTGTCGCGAGTTTCTCGGCGTACCGAACGAGGTTCGGGTGATAATACAACGTGGTCATGTGCTGCAGATTCTTCATCTGGTCGATGGTCGGGTTGGTGACCTCGGGATGACAATGACCGACGCTGATCGTGACGACGGCGGAGAAGCCATCAAGATACTTGTTGCCCTTATCGTCCCAGACGAACTGCATCGAGCCTTTCACGATGTTCATCGGGAAATACTTCATGGTGCTGGGCAGAATGTACTCGTCGCGCATCGCGCCGATTTGTTCAGGTGTCAGGGGGACGTCTTTGGTTGCATGCATGGGATTACCTTTCTGTTCTCGGGTCGCGTGCCAGGGCCATCAAGGCCCAGTACACAACGAATGAAATAATGAAGCCAACAAACCACGCGTAGTTGTAGAGATGCATCAGGAACGGTCCAACAGTCGCCGGATTGAGCACCTTGATCGTGCCGAGAAACCCCGGCACGTTCGGCGCCACGCCGAGCACCAACGCGACAACCGCCGCGGGGTTGAACCCGTTGCGATAGAAATACCGTCCCTCCCGCAGATAAAGTTCAATCGGATTCAGCATCGTGTGCCGGATCACGAAGTAATCACAGATCAAAATGCCGCCGATCGGTCCCAGCAATGCCGAGTAACCGATCAGCCATGTGAAAATATAGCCGCTCGGGTCAGCCACCAGTCTCCACGGCATGATCAAGATGCCAATGATGCCGGTGATGAGTCCGCCGATGCGAAACGTGATCTTCGACGGCCACAGATTCGAGAAGTCATTCGCCGGACTGACAACGTTGGCCGCAAGGTTGGTTGCCAGGGTCGCCAGGCACAGCGCAAACAGCGACACCGCCAGCACAACGGGGTTGCTGAATTTGGTAATCAATACCACCGGATCCCAAATCGTCGAACCATAGATCAGGATTGTGGCCGACGTCACCGCCACGCCGATGAACGAGTAGAGTGCCATCGTCAGTGGCAAACCAACTGCCTGACCGATCATCTGGTCACGTTGTGTGCGCGAGTAGCGGGTGAAATCCGGGATGTTCAACGACAATGTCGCCCAATAGCCAATCATCCCCGTCAGCGCCGGGAAAAACACCAACCAGAATTGTCCGGCTTTCGGTCCGCCGGGCACAAATTGGGATGGTTGCGACAGCATGGGTCCGAACCCACCTGCCCTGTGATACGCCCACGCCAGCAGCGCCAGTCCGAGCAGGATCAACAACGGTGCCTTGATGTCCAGCAGGATGCGGATCGATTCAATGCCCTTGTAGATCACGAGCATGTTGATGCCCCAGAAAAGCATGAAACAGCCAAATTGCGCGATGTTGATGCCGCCCAGCGCTGTCGGCAACGAATCCCAGGACGGCACATAGATTGTGATGATCTTGTAAATCGCCCAGCCGCCAATCCATGTCTGGATCCCGAACCACCCGCACGCCACCAGCGCGCGCAGCAAGGCGGCGATGTTCGCGCCACGCACACCGAACGACGCGCGGCAGTACACTGGGAACGGGATGCCGTACTTCGTCCCCGCGTGCGCGTTGAGGATCATCGGGATGAGGACGATGGCGTTGCCGAAGAAGATCGTCAGCACGGCCTCGTACCAATTCATTCCTTCGGAGATCAGCGAGGAGGCGAGCATGTAGGTCGGGATGCACGCCGACATCGAAATCCACAGCGCGGCGATGTCTTTCAGGCCCCACTTGCGGTCCTGCACGCGCGTCGGCGCAATATCCTCATTCCAATACGGCGAATGCGAGATGTCGCGGGTGACCTCGTGAATGCCGTTGGTAACGCGCACGCCTTCGAGTTGTGTGGCCGGAGCGTTCATGCGACTACGGGGCCAGCTCGGCAATTCCCTTGTATGTCTCCGGACGGCGGTCGCGATAAAACTGCCAGACGTTACGGACCTCGCGAATCATATCGAGATTCAAGTCGGCAACAATGACGGCATCCTTGTCACGCGGGCCTTCAGCGATGATTTGTCCGCGAGGACTGGCGAAGTAGCTTTGACCGTAGAATTCGCCGAAACTCCACGGTTTCTCCGTGCCGACGCGATTGATCGCGCCCACGTAATAAATGTTGGCGACTGCGGCCGCCGGTTGTTCCAGTTTCCACAAATACTCGCTCAATCCGGCGACCGTCGCGCTGGGATTGAAGACGATTTCCGCGCCGTTGATGCCAAGCATTCGCCAGCCTTCCGGGAAATGCCGGTCATAGCAAGTGTACACGCCCACCTTACCGACGGCCGTTTCAAATACTGGATAACCGAGATT
>CAZAQZ010000280.1:0-4708 GCA_964487175.1 uncultured Verrucomicrobiota bacterium
AACTGTTCCTGGTCGGTCCTCACCTTTAGCCCGTTCATTACGATCACTTCGGCGACGAATTTTACCGGGGACGGCACGGTCACGTACACCGTTGCCGACAATACAAACAAGGAGCAACACAGCTCCACGATCCTCATGGCGGGCCAGATCTACACCATCACGCAAGACGGATTCGGCATCCAGGCCGGTAATTACAATGGATTCGTGGTCCAGACCAACGCCCCCTCGCATGACAGCTCCGGCGCTTTCAATCTCAACCTTCGAAGCAATGGGAGATACACCGCGCGTCTGACGATGGGAGGCGTGCGTTCCGCGTTCAAAGGAAACTTTGATGGGGCGGGGAATTCGACAAATACCGTGACCCGGAGGGGTCTGGCCTCATTGCAGGTGATCATGCAGACGGACATTTTTAATGGTGCGAACGGGATTACAGGCACGGTCTCCGACGGCGTGTTTACGTCCGAGGTGTTTGCTGTTGTCGCCTCCTTCAGCCGGACGAATCGCTGTCCGTTTCAGGGGCACTACACAATCGTGCTGGCACCCGCTGACAGTAGCGATCCGACTGTACCGCAGGGATACGGCTACGGGACGCTGACAGTGGGCAGAAGCGGAAGATCGAGCCTGCGGGGAGCGCTCGGAGACGGGACAAAAATTGGCGTTTCCGTCCCCGTTTCAGAGGATGGCGTCTGGCCGGTGTACGAGTTGCTCTACAAGAACCAGGGTTCCTGGTTCGGATCGATCGCGCTTTCCACGAACAGCCAGTTTGCAGCTGCGGTGGATTGGTTCAAACCACCGGTGGCGACGGATCATTTTTATACCAACGGATTTACCACGGCGCTCATGGTGACGGGGGCAGTATATGTATCGCCGTTCTCCAAGGGGCCGCCGCTTCCACAAAGCGGCACGGTAACCCTGGGCGGGGGCAACTTGGCGGGCAATATCATGGAGACTGTGGCGATTGATTCGAATGGGATCGTTACCGTAACCAGCACCAACGCAAATGACAAACTGGCCGTGGAACTCGTGCCTGCCACGGGGCAATTCAGCGGCAGCTTCCTGGACGCGGGCATCAACCAGACGTTCACGTTCAACGGGGTTCTCGTGCAGACAAATTACCTGGGGGCCGGGCTTTTCCTTGGGACGAATGAAAGTGGGTTCGTCACATTCGACCCCGGTCCGTAAAGGTGGGTTGTTGATATTTGTGCGGAAACAAAGGGGATTTCCATTAAATCCGGTTCGTTTCTTGACAAGGCAACCCGGTGGGCTACTCTTCCTGCAGACAGGTCGCTTGTATTAACCACTGAATCGTGACGCTTGAAAGAGCTTGAGTCACATCGCGGGCCGAAACCTTTTTGGGGGCGAGGTGTTTGAAGTAAGCGATGCCAGCGGGTCGGGATTGTAAGACCTCACAACGGTGGGTCAAATCCGGCGAAGTCCTGATCAAGAAACAATGACGGCCGGGAAACAAAAGAACAAGAGAGGTGACAAGATGATCGGGAAAAGATTGATGGCCGCATGTGCGGCGATGGTAGTAGTTGCAACGACGGGCGTGTTTGCGACCGACGTGGTGGCCACGTACCGGACAACGTCCGCCATGCTGGTGGTTGCAGATAAGTCCGTAACCAATATCAACACATTGACCAGCCATACGAATGTGGTCCTGAGGTTCGAGTACGCGGTGTACGACGGTTCGAATCTGGTGGCTCTGGCGTTGGGAGGCAACCCGACGAGCAATCAGGTGTTCGCGATGGATATCGATTGCGATAGTACGACGGCGCATCTGGTGGTGTTTGACAAGTCCGTGTCTAGCAATATCGCGACGATCGCGACCAGTGCGAGCTTCGACACGCTGTTGCAGCAAACCACAAGATCGACAATCACGGATGAGGAACGGTTTGTATCTTTGTTCAACGTCAATCCCACCCACGACTTGCTGGGCGGGTTTGTGACGGTCGCCGGCAGGCTGCACCTCACCACAAATGGGTGCCCCCATACCGTGCAGGTTTCGCTGGATCGTGATCCGGAAGACTCCGCGTGCGATGACCGCGATGTTCCTGACACGGATCAGGATGCCAAGGTCAAGGACGAACTGCGATTGGGACAAGCGCACTTTATCGGCGTGCTGGACGCCATCATCGATGGCGGGACCAACACAGTGCTGATTCCCCGTGGTCACATGACCTTCCGACACGAGCTGGAATAGGTTCCAACATTCTCCCGTTCCGCAGGGAGCTGTATTACGCACGAGCGAAGGGTTCCAATCCCTTCGCTCGTGTTTTTTTCAGCTTCAGCGGCTGCTTGAAATTCTAGGCCTGCTCTGTTAGTGCTGACCCATCATGCGAATCCTCTTCATGGGCACTGCGGAACTGGCCTGCCCATGCCTCGAAGCGCTGGCCAAACTGCAGCAATACGAGCTCGTCGGCGTCGTCACGCAGCCCGACCGGCCCAAAGGGCGGGACTTGAAGTCTTCCTCCCCGCCCGTGAAAATTGTCGCCAATCGACTTGGGTTGGCCGTGCACCAACCGATGAAAATCCGGGAAGCGGCTTCCGTCGAACAGATTCGCGCCGCGCATCCAGACGTTATTATCGTCGTCGCCTACGGACAGATTTTGCCGAACACCGTGTTGGAAATACCGCCGCGAGGGTGCATCAACGTTCACACGTCTCTGCTGCCGCGCTGGCGCGGCGCAGCTCCCATCCAGTACGCCATTCTCCACGGCGACCGCGAAACGGGTGTGACGACGATGTTCATGGATGAGCACATGGACACAGGCGACATCATTTTACAGCGGACGGAGCCAATTCGCCCCGATGACACGAGCGCCACGTTGCACGACCGGCTGGCAGTACTGGGGGCGACGACGCTCCTGGAGACAATCAATCTTCTTGCCGCCGGTCAGCTGTCCCGCACCAAACAGGACGAAGCGCATGCGACGTACGCGAAGAAACTGACAAAGGAGGACGGTCGGATCGATTGGACAAAAACTGCCGCCCAGCTCGAACGGCAGGTGCGTGCGTTCGATCCCTGGCCCGGCGCTTACACTTTTCTGGACGACTTGATGGTAAAAGTGTGGAAAGTGGAAGTGGTCGCCCAAACGCCGGGCCCACCGGGTCAGGCGAACGGGTCGGTCGTAGCCACCGGCGAAGGTGCGCTCAAATTGATCGAAGTGCAGCCTGCGGGCGGCAAACGAATGAGCTTTGACGCGTTTGCCCGAGGTCACAAGATCGCCGACGGATGTTCTTATCATTGATGACACTGCCGTGCAGCGGGTAAAATCATCATCACATGCGCACCAAACCACGGCGTGATGCGTCGGTTTCGCCCCCTGTCGGTCCAGTTCATCTTCTGGCTGCCGGTTGGGTGATCATTCTGACGGTTGCCTATCTGTTGTTCTTCGGCAACTGGCTTGTATTTGCGCAACTCGCGAATCTCGCCGTGGATTCCCACTTCGCCGTTGGCTCGTACTTTGGCGAATTCTGGCGGGCACGATTGATCGACGCGGGGGTTGTCGTCGCGATCATTGCCACGGCATTTGCGGCGGGTGCTATCGTCACCGATCGGTTCGCACCAGAAAAGAATCTCGTCACTGCCTTCTTTGCCTTGCCGGCCGGACTATGGCTGCTGGCAGTGACCGTCCTGGCCATCGGCGCCGTTTCGGTTTCCCAGGTGCCGTGGGCATTTGCCTGGGCAGTTTGCTGGCTTTTTCCTGCTCCTCGAAAGTTCTTTCACCGGCGTGCCGCATCGGCCGAACGTTTGGATGGATGGGGTAGGTTGATGCTGGGATGCATTGCCGTGGCGGCGTTTCTGAACCTGGCGGGTGCCCTGGCCCCGCCGTTCGAGTACGACGAACTGGAGTATCACCTGGGCGCGCTGGCTGAATACCTCAAGGCCGGCCACATCACGTTGTTGCCGCACAACTTTTATTCAAATCTGCCGCAACTGACCGAGATGCTGTACTTGCTGGGATCGGTGACGCACTCGGACATCGCGGCGAAATTGTTGCATTGGACGTTCGGCCTGCTGGTTGCCGGCGGCGCTTATGCCATTGCCACACGATTGTGGTCGAAGAGAATTGGAGTGACAGCGGCGGCGTTGTTTTACTGCATGCCGTACATACAGGATTTAAGTGAGACGGCCCGGATCGATTTGGCAACGACGTTTTTCGGCCTGCTCGCCTTCGGCGGGCTGTTGCTCGTTTCAGAAAAGGGAAAGGAAACCAGCAACAACTTCTTCTGGTTTTCAGCGCTGGCGGCGGGTGCTGCCATCGCAACCAAATGGACAGCCGTGGCGGTGGTGATGGTGCCCATTCTGGGATACCAGTTGGCAGCGCGCGTGCCACCCAGGCGGATCGCTGGATATGGATTCCTGGCGGCCCTGGTCGTCCTGCCCTGGCTTGTTAAAAACTGGCTGCTCACGGGCGATCCGGTTTATCCACTGTTGTATGGAGTCTTTCGGCCTCTTCACTGGAGCGGGGCGCAGTCGTTGTTATTTGCGCAGAAGCATTATCCACACTTCGACCTGAATGGCTGGACCGAATTCGTGCTGCTCCCGTGGCGCTATTCAATTGAAGACCCCGTCTCTGCGCCGTTGTTGTTGATGACGGCGCCGTTGATCTTTGCCGTTCGCAACAAATCTGCAACAGCGAGTCGCGCTGGATGGTTGTTCCTGCTCGCCCAGGAGGCGAACTCCCTGGACGCCCGCCAGGCA
>CAZAQZ010000281.1:0-1445 GCA_964487175.1 uncultured Verrucomicrobiota bacterium
GCCCCGTCCTGGTTTTCGTACGACCCGCAATCGCATGCGGCCTTCGAGACACCGGCCTGGGTGCGGGACGCGGTGTTCTATCAGATTTTTCCCGACCGGTTCTGTAACGGCGATCCCGGGAACGATCCAGTCGGCGCGGAACCGTGGGGATCGACGCCCCAGTTTCGCAATTTCATGGGCGGCGATCTGAAAGGCATCCTCGACAAGCTGGATTATCTTTGCGATCTCGGTGTCAGTGCCTTGTATTTGACGCCGATCTTCAAGAGCGGAAGCAACCACAAGTACGATACGATCGATTACTTTGTCGTGGATGACCATTTCGGCGACATGGCGTTGTTGCGCACCCTCGTGGAGGCGTGTCACCACCGCGGTATTCGCGTCATCCTGGATGCCGTGTTCAACCACTGTTCGAGTCTGCATCCGTTCTTCCTCGATGTGAAGAAGAAGGGGACGAAGTCGCGTTATTGGGACTGGTTCCACATCAAGAAATGGCCGATCCCCGACCGGTTCGCCAAGCACAAGGATGCTCTGGAATGGTACGACTGCTGGTGGGGGCACCACACGCTGCCCAAGCTCAATTACAACAACCCTGAGGTGGAGGCCTACTTTCTCAAGGTCGCGCAGTACTGGCTGCGTGAGGCGGGCATCGACGGCTGGCGGCTCGATGTGCCCAACGAAGTCGTCCAGTCGTTCTGGCCGAAATTTCGCCGCGCGGTGAAGGAAGTCAACCCGCAAGCGTATATCGTTGGTGAAATCTGGGAGGACGCCTCACAGTGGCTGATGAGCGACCAGTTTGACGCGGTGATGAATTATCGCTTCCAGAAGGCGTTGCTTGGTTTTTTTGCGGACGAAACACTCGACACCAAGGGACTTGACCATACGCTGCGGCAGATCATGCTCGATTACCCCGAGCAGGCGACCGCAGTCATGCTCAATTTACTCGGCAGCCATGACACGGCCCGCCCGATGACCGTGGCGAAGGGCAATGTGGAGTCACTGAAGTTGATGGCAGCGCTGCAGTTCACATTCGAAGGCGCTCCCTGCATCTACTACGGCGACGAAATCGGCATGGAAGGCGGCAAGGATCCTGATTGCCGTCGTTGTTATCCGTGGGACAAGCCTGAGAAGCAGAACCGGGAATTGTTAGCCTATTACAAGAAGCTCATTGCGATCCGCAAAGCAAATCCGGCCCTCCGCGCGGGAACGTTCCACCCCTTCATCGTGGACAACGAGCGTGGCCTCTACGCCTTCGAGCGCCGGGCCAATGGCAATCATTGCCTCGTCGCCCTCAACCGCAGCAATCAAGATCACAAGATCAAACTCCCAGGCCGCGTCAGAGCCACCGACCTGCTCACCAACCATCGGTTGGATGGCGCGGAGGCAATTGTGCCCGGACGCAAAGCTCTCATTCTGGGCGTCGAATCTTAATTGTCCAGGTCTTGTCT
>CAZAQZ010000281.1:1455-4337 GCA_964487175.1 uncultured Verrucomicrobiota bacterium
TCTTGAAGCGCGAGACCGGGTACAACAATCCAATGCGACGGTTGGCGATTTGCCTGTTCCTTGCACTCAGTTTGGTCGCGGCATCGTTTGCGGATAGCAACGATGTCACGGCCTCGGCCGTTGGCGCACAGACCAACGGAGCCGTCCACCAGGCAATCAATCTGGCCGGGAGCTTCAACGATTGGAATCCATCCAACTCGACTTACCAGATGACCTTTGCGGGCGACCAGGTCTATGTGCTGAAAACATTCTTCACGGCGGGACACTACACGTTCAAGTTCGCGGTGGATGGAGGCTGGGATAGGAACTTCGGTGAAGGACTGGGTGGCGTCCTGGCGCAGTCGGGTGCCGATATCAAACTGGACGTCAAAAGGCACGGGCTTTACACAATCCTGCTGGATCTGAACACGCATCACTGGAAAATCGAACCAGCGTCGCTGGACGAGCCACATCCGGTCATCCTATTGCGCAGTCCGATGGAAATCCATCTGCCGATCGTTCTCGACGGCTCAGAAAGCGTGGCACGAGACGGAAAGGAAATCCTCAGTTATGAGTTTTCGCAGGACACGAACGACGGAGTCAGGGCGGCGCTTCGACAAGCAGACAGCAAATCCCCAAAGGCGACGGTCCTGCTTCCAACCGATGGCACATATCACGTCTGGCTGAAGGTCAACGACGGCATTGCCGGATCGCCCGAAGAGATCGTTCTCAAACCGCAAGCCAGCTACCAAATTGTGGGCGACTGGACCTCTGCCGACCCGGGTGACGCGGCTACGTTCTTGAAGCGGATCGGCCCGACGACCTTCACGAGAATTCTCAAATCGACCGAGCCAGGTGAGCAACAATTGATCCTGATCAAGAATCACGACGCCGGGCGGCTTGTTGGCAGTCTCACGGTCAGCATCACTCAGACAAATAAACAATTCTGGCGCGCGAGCTACGACGAAAAGACGAAGGAGTTCAAGTGCGAGCCGGAGCGAACCCACGAGTTCTCCTATCGCCCTGCCGAGGATCCCGTCCTGCAGGATCGCGTTCAGGTGTACTCGGTCAATGTTGCGGGTTCGTTCAACGATTGGAATCCCACCGCGACGCCGATGACGGATCCCGGGGACGGCACCTACAGTGCCTACCTCAAACTGGACGATGGACTTTACCATTACAAGTTTGTGGTAAACGGCGAGGCGTGGATGCAGGATCCGAATGCCGATCCTGATCTGCGGCAGGACGATGGACATGGTGGTTTCAACTCCGGCGTCTACGTTGGCGAGCAGGGGAAAGACTTCGGTCCGACTTCGAAGGACGATATCAATATGGCAGCGCTCCGGCACAATCCATCCAGCACACGCTTCTTCAACGTCGTGTCGAGCGATCTGGTCGAGGTGCGATTGCGGACGTTGCACAATGATGCGACGCAGGTCAGCTTGGAATTAGTGACGGCAGACGGAACGAGTTCGGTGCCCATGCATGTCGTGGACTCGGCGTTCGGCTTCGACAACTGGTCGGCGAGCGTGTTTGCAGGAAAGCCGGGGCAAAAACTTCAGTATTACTTCCGTTTGGTGGACGGCCCGACGGTAAAACTATTCGGGTCGGCGGAGGACAAGGAAGCCGTGATTGGCATCAAGCCGTTCGCGGCGGATCTGGTCGCTCGATTTGCTACACCCGAATGGGCGAAGAATGTCGTGTGGTACCAGATTTTTCCCGATCGCTTCCGCAATGGCACTCCGGACAACGATCCGCCGCACACGATGCCGTGGCGGTGGAATTGGTACAAGTTCGCGCCGTGGGAACGACCGAACGAAACGAAGACGTTTTCAGGCGACTGGTATGGCCGCAGATTCGGCGGCGATTTCCAGGGTGTGATTGATAAGCTTCCCTATTTCCGCGAGATCGGCGTGACCGCGCTCTACTTTTGTCCATCGTTTGAAGCAAACTCGTATCATGGATACGACACGATTGATTACCGGCATATCGAGGAATATTTCGGAACCAAAGGTGATTACGGAAGGGTTTCAACAAACGAGACCCTCGACCCAAGAACGTGGCAGTGGACACCGTCGGATAAACTGTTTTTGGAGTTCGTCAAGAAGGCTCACGCGCAGGGGCTCAAGGTGGTGCTCGATGGCGTGTTCAATCACATGAGCAAGAACAGTTTCGCATTTCAGGACGTGAAGGCCAACGGGACGAACTCGCCTTACGCCGATTGGTTCGACATCACCGATTGGGGTCCGCCCATGAAATACAAATCATGGGACGGTGGCGGTTGGATGCCCAATTTCCGCAAGGATCAGGAGCATGGCATTGCTTCGGAAACTGCGCGCCAGTACATTTTCAACATCACGAAACGGTGGATGGACCCCAACGGCGATGGCGACACATCGGCCGGCATCGACGGCTGGCGGCTGGACGTGGCGCCGGACGTGCCCCAGCCGTTCTGGCGCGAGTGGCGCAAGCTCGTCAAAGGCATCAACTCCAACGCCTATATCACGGGCGAGGATTGGGGCCTTGATCCGAAACATCTTCAGGGCGATGAATGGGACGCTGTGATGAATTACCAGTTTGCCATTCGGGCCGTGCGCTATTTCATCGACCAGAAGCACAAGCCCACGGCCACGGAATTCGATCACCAGCTCCGTCACTTGCTCGAGTCGTACCCGATGCAGGTGGATATGGTGATGCAGAACCTTTACGACTCGCACGATACCGATCGTCTCGTCAGCATGATCGCCAATCCCGATCGCGACTACAAAAACTGCGCGCGCCCGCAGGATGGCTGCCCTTACAACGGCGCGAAGCCGGGAGCTGAAGCGTATCGCGTCCAGAAACTGATGGCGACGTTCCAGATGACGTTTCTCGGCGCGCCAATGATCTGGTACGGCGACGAG
>CAZAQZ010000281.1:4347-4701 GCA_964487175.1 uncultured Verrucomicrobiota bacterium
AAGACCTCGAGCCGTATGACAATCCGCAGGACGCGGTGATGGACGACGTGCTCAAACATTACGAGCGAACCATTGCCATCCGCAACACCTACCCCGCGCTCCGCACCGGCATTTACAACGCCTACCTGCTGGACGACGCGAACGACCTGTTCGGATTTACACGCTCCCGAGGAGATGACGTCGTCGCCGTCATCATTAATAACAGCACGAAGGACCAAACCGGCGAGATGGCGGTGCCGTTTACGAATGACTCTCACGTGATCGATGTGATGACTGCGCCATCGGAGATCTACGACGCCAGTATGACCAGTTTGGGTTTCCCCGAATTCGAACGGGGGGCAAAGGTGCGCGCCC
>CAZAQZ010000282.1:0-4671 GCA_964487175.1 uncultured Verrucomicrobiota bacterium
ATGAAGTACCAACAGATAAAGGAGCCACGATGAACGGACGAACACGCACGGGCAAGATTGCGCGGTTGCCCCTCAATATCCGCGAAGAACTCAATCGGCGTTTGCAGAATGGCGAGGAGGGCAAGGGATTGGTGGAGTGGCTGAATTCGCTGCCGGAAGTCCAGGCGGTGCTCAACGAGCGATTCGCCGGCAAGCCTCTCTCGAACAAGAACCTGTCGGAATGGAATCAGGGCGGTTACCGCGAGTGGGAGGTTCGCCAGCAGGTCAAAGAAGCCGTGACCCAGATGGATGCCGATACCGAGGGGTTGGCTGAAGCCGGCGAAAGGCCGTTCATTGACACGTTGTTGAAAGCGCTGGCTGCACGGTACGCGGTGGCGGCGCAAGCGTTGGACCAATCGGACAAACGCGGGCAAATGGATGTGCAGCTCCTGCATCGGCTGTGTTATGACGTGATTTCGCTGCGCCGCAGCGAGCAGTTCGCCAAGCGCGTGCAGGTGGACCGTGACCGGCTGGATTTCGAGCGCGAGCAATACCTCAACAAGGTAGACCATGAGCGCTGGAACTGGGCCTGGCGCAAGCGCCAGGAGGTTCTTCGCTACTTCAGAAACCAACTGGAAGACCGGAATCGATTTTACCAGATGGGCGTCTCGGACGATCCAGAGGACGCGGACGCCGACAAACAGGTCGATGAGGTGGATCACGTGGATGCCAGAATCAAGGAATCCGATGACGCGATCACGCGGATGCTCCGGTCGGGAAGCTAATGTAGCCTAATGTAAGCTAATGTAAGTGAAAAAACTTTTGTGAGACTCGAATCAGCCTAATCGAAGGGGTCAAAAGGGCAAAATTCGCCCAGGGCAGGCCGGGATGACCGCGCCGCGCCGCCCGTCCGGGCCGGCGAATTCGCGTGACAATGGCTTCATTGGCACCTATCGTTAACGGTTCTCAGAAAGGATGTTCTAGAAATGCCATTTAGCAAACTCGGTCTGTCAGAGCCAGTCCTCCAGGGAGTGGTGGCGATGGGCTATACCGATCCCACGCCCATCCAGTTGCGGGCGATTCCCGTCATTCTGGCGGGCAAAGACCTCATCGGCTCGGCCCAAACCGGCACGGGCAAGACGGCGGCGTTCGCGCTGCCCATCATTACTATGCTGAAAGCGCACGGCGCGTTCCGTTGCCTGGTGCTGGAGCCCACGCGGGAACTGGCCGCCCAGGTGGAGACGGCGTTTCACGATTACGGGCGGTTCACCAACCTGCGCACGTCTGTCATTTTTGGCGGGGTCGGTTACGGCAATCAGCGTATGGAACTTGGTCGCGGCGTGGACGTGGTGGTGGCGACGCCGGGCCGGTTGCTCGATTTGATGGGGCAGAATACGATGAACCTGCGGGACGTGAACATCCTGGTGTTGGATGAGGTGGACCGGATGCTCGACATGGGATTCCTGCCGCAGGTCAGAAAGATCATCGAGAAATGTCCCAAGCAGCGGCAGACGCTGCTGTTCTCCGCGACGATTCCTCCCGAGATCGGCGGATTGGCGGCGTGGGTGTTGCGCAACCCCGAGAAGGTCGACATTGGCGAGCGGCGATCGCCCGCGCAGACGGTGACGCACGCCTTTTATCCCGTCGCGGCCACGCAGAAATTTGTGCTGCTGCTGGAATTGCTCGAGCGGACCAATTTCGAAAGCGTGCTGATTTTTTCACGCACCAAGCACGGCGCCGATAAAATTGCGCGCCGGCTGAAGACGGCCAACCATTCCGTGGCGGTGCTGCATTCCAATCGCACCCAGCGCGAACGTGTCGAGGCGCTGGAAGGTTTCAAGTCGGGCAAGTATGAGTTGATGGTGGCCACTGATATCGCCGCGCGCGGGATCGACGTGGAAGGCGTGACGCACGTGATCAATTACGACGTCCCGCAGCATCCCGAGGATTACGTGCACCGCATTGGCCGCACGGGCCGGGCCCAGAAAGTCGGCGACGCCTTCACGCTGGTGACGACCGAGGAGCACGAGCACGTGATGGCCATCGAGCGGTTTATCGGGCAGAAGGTGGCGCGGCTGAAGCTGGAGAATTTCAATTACGCCGCCACGGCGATGTTCAATGAAGAAGCGATGTCCCATAGCCGGCGCAACGTCGCTTCCACGCGGACGGCCCGCGGCTATTCGTTCTCGCCCCGCAGACGCCGGTAGTCTCAAACCGCGCTTGCGTTGGCGATTGCGGGAAGCTAAAATTCCCGCCAACCAACAGGAGGTCGCGCGATGATCTATTCACTGGCTTCGCTGGTCATATTCGTGCTGGATATTCTGGCCATTGTTGATTGCGCCAAGAGCAGCATGGACGGGGGAAAGAAAGTTCTGTGGATTATTCTCATCCTGATTCTGCCGGTCGTCGGGTTGATTCTTTACTACCTGATCGGGCGCGGCAAACTGGCGTGACATTCGGGCGCGGTGCGGCGATCAGATGGAAGCCCCGAGAGAGGCCAGTTCATCAATCCGCTTGAGGTTGGCTTCGATCGCGTCGATGTACAGGTTTCTCCCGGCGGGAAAGTGATGCTGCAGGGCCTTGTGCACGCCGGTCCATTGGGTGTCGAGCATGCGCTTCACGTAGTCGTTGTAGAACCGGCGCGACTTCCGCATGAGGTCTTCGGCACTCGTGTAGCTGGCGATGCCGCCCTCGCGCAGCCCTGAAAACGCCGCCGCTTCCTGGTATTCGCGATACAAGCCGGGCAGACGCCGCAGGTAATCCGGTTCAGCCATCTGGCCGAGGATGTCGCCGGTTCCCAACGCGCAGCCGATGAACCTCTCGCGCTCGTTTTGGAACTCGAGCTTTGAGGCATTGACATTCAGGCCGGTGCAACGGATGGCCAACTGCACCACCCGCACTTCGTCGGCGCTCACGCCGAGCGGTGGCAGGAACCGGGCGGCAAAGTCGGCGCTGAGTTCCACGTGTGTCAGCGTATATTTCGCCCCCGTGCCTTCATTGTCGCCGGTCTGTTTGATGAAACCGCTGTCGTGCAGCAGAATCCCCGCAATCGCCAGTTCAAAGTCCCGGGCGGTCAGCGCGGGCGCTCCCTTGCTTTTGATGTGGCCGTCCAACAACCGGGCTGTCGCCACGGTCGCGGCCAGAGTGTGCGAGAAATCATGGTACGCGCTGTCGGAGGCCTGATATCCCGGATAGCGACCCACAAAGAGAGCTTCCGTTTGCGCGAAGACCTCGTTCAGGAATGCAGTGTCGCGGCCTGGAAAATCCGCTTCGAACAACGCTCGGACATACGGCGCCGTCCCGGCTGGTCCGATCCATTCCAACATCTGGTTTGCCTCTGTCATGTATGGAAGTATTGCGAAGCTATTTTAGCGCCCGTTTGAGAAAGTACACCTTGATTTTCTGTCCTCGCCCCTTCACGGAAGTCTCTTCCTTCGGCTCGACCTCAACCCGGTCCCTGACCAGTTCGAACACAGCCTCGGTGATCAATATGTCTGTGCCGAACTCCTTGTTCAGTCCTTCCACGCGCGATGCCACGTTGACCACGTCGCCAATCACAGTGTACTCCATGCGTTGCGGCGATCCGATGTTGCCCACCAACACGTCGCCGTGATTGATTCCCACTCCCATCTGCAAGACGGGTTTCGCTTGAGCCGCCCAGCTCGTCTGCAACTCCGCCAGCTTCGCGCGCATCTCCGTTGCTGTCTGCACCGCACGCCAGGCATCCTCGACCGTGCCCGCGCTCAGCGGCGCGCCGTACACGGCCATGATCGCATCACCAATGAATTTGTCCAGCGTGCCACCGTGTTTCATCACGATTTCCACCATCGCGGTGAGATACTCATTCAATTGCCCGACAAGGTCTGACGGGTTCGACTGCTCCGAAAGCGTCGTGAACCCGCGAAGATCGGAAAACAGGATCGTCACCGTCTTGCGCTGGCCGCCGAGACTGCTCTGGTAACTCTCCGCGTTCTTCAATACTTCATCGGCCACCGGTTTCGACACATATCGTTCCAGCGTCTGGCGCACACGGCGCTTTTCCAGTTGCTCCTGCAACAATTGCATCGCGATACCCGCCACGCCGCCCCCCACCACCGTCCACAACGGCGCCGCCATCCACAACACAACGCCGCGATGGGTAAACGCCACCTGTGCCACCCACGCATAGGCCACGCAAGTCGCCGCCAGCAGCGCCAGCTTGATCAGCGGGTGGCCCGCTGTCGTCAGCAGTGTAGCCGTCGCCACGGCCAGTGCCAGAACGGTCAGCATGCCAAGCCAGATTCCCGCAGGGTGAGGCGCCTGCCCACGGAGTAGAGTGGCAATGGTGTTAGCGTGGATTTCCACGCCGTCCATCATTCCAAATGGCGTGGGATGTTGATCATGTTGGAAATCGCTTGTGGGGCCTATCAATACGATCTTGTCACGGAATAATTCGCCATGCTTGAGATTCTCCTCCCAGGCCTTGCTGTAGAACAGCTCGTAAAATGGATGGGAAGGATAGGTGCCGCTCGGTCCGGCGAAGCTGATGAGTCCGGGCGTCTGGGCCCGCATTGCAGCCTTTGCTGCGAATGATACCACGGGGCCATGGTCGCCAACGGCGGCACGCACACCCGTTTCGGGTGATGGTGCGTGGGTTCGCCGCACGACCCCATCGATGTCGGTCCAGAAATTGACAAAGCCGGACACGCTTTC
>CAZAQZ010000283.1:0-4669 GCA_964487175.1 uncultured Verrucomicrobiota bacterium
CGTCGCCACAGAGGCCTGCACCAACTTACTCAAGCACGCCGGCGGCGGACAAATCCTGGTCAAGGCGGCGACTGCCGGGACGGACCTGACTTTGACCGGCGGCAGCATCGCGGGCGAGATCGACGTGCGTGACGGCGCGCTGGGCTCGTTGTCGAGCGGCATCGACACACTGGCGTCCCAGTTGATCACCTCGGTCAACGCCGCTCATGCCACCGGTTACAGCCTCACCGGGACCAACAACCAGTTGTTCTTCACCGGGAGCGGTGCCTCCGATATCGCCGTCAACCAGGCTCTGGTGAATAATCCCGCGCTGATCCAGGCCAGCGGCACTCAGGGCGCGACGGGCGACAATACGGCGGCGCTGGCGATGGCGCAATTGGCGAATCAATTGAACCCGGGCCTGAACAATCAGACATTCAGCGAGGCGTACGACGGGTCGGTGGCGACGATGGGCCAGTCGCTTTCTTCCGCCAACGACCAGGTCAGCCAGCAAAACACGGTGCAGCAAGCGCTGCAGCAACAACGCACCTCGATCAGCGGCGTTTCCCTGGTCGAGGAAATGGGCAATCTTAGCGTGTTTCAAAATGCCTACGAGGCTTCGGCTCATATTATGTCTGTTGTGGACGAGATGCTGCAGACGCTCGTCGATATCCAGTAGGAGGAATGAGGAGGAACTGAACCATGATACGCGCGACCGGCACTTCGATCAACGATTCGATGGTCTATCAAGTCAACCAGACGTTGCAGAACGAGCAGCAGTTGGAAAATGAGGTCACCACCGGGTTGCAGGTGCAGAACCCCTCGGACAATCCGTCGGCCATGCGCAGCATTTTGGACGAACAGGCCGAGTCGTCTTCCGTCAGCCAGTTCCAGAACAATATCACCCAGGTCCAGCAGCAGGCCACGTCCGCCACCAGCGCCATGCAGTCGCTGCAGACCATCGTTTCCCAGGCCAGCGACATCGCTACAGAGGCCGACGGCACCACCACGCAGCAGGACCTGAACAATTATGCCACCCAGGTCACGCAACTCATCCAGGAAGCGGCGCAGGCCGTCAACTCCACGTTCGAAGGCAATTACCTGTTTGGCGGCACGCTCAACAGCCAGCCTCCCTACACGGTCAGCCAGGATTCCTCGGGAAATGTGACCAGCGTGACGTACAATGGAAATACCAGCGTTCCCTCGGTCGAGATTGCCGAGGGCGTCACTCTGGCCTCGCTGCCCGTGGGCGCCAACACCACCGGCAGCGGCGCGGACGGCCTGATCACCGACAGCCGCACGGGGGCGGACTTGTTCAGCCACCTGATTTCCCTGCAGAACGATCTGTTGTCGGGCAACACTTCGGCCATCAACAGCACCGACCTGCCCAATTTGCAGAAGGACTCCGACAACGTCACCCAGCAAATTGCCACGAACGGCGCGCTCCAATCGCGGATGAACGCCGAATCCACAATCCTCCAAAGCCGCGGCGCTGCGCTGACCCAGTTGACCTCGTCGCAAGCCGATGCCGATCTGGCGACGGCGATGACGCAATTGCAGCAGAACCAAACGGCCTATCAAGCCGCGGTCCAGGCGACCGCCAGTTTCCAGGCCCTGACCTTGTCGATCCTGGCCTATCTTCAGTAACCCGCCACAACGATCACGCCTGCAACCTTCAACGCCAGGCGGTGTTGAAAGAATTGAATGTTTCAGAGGGGACTGCGTCCTGTATAATATGGAGGAACCATGAACCAGCGAATACTGTCGTCGATCATGCTGGCGGTCTTGATTTTCGGCGGGACCAGATGTCTGCGGGCCCAGGCGCCGTTTTATGGCCACAGCCCACCCATGGGGCTGGCCGACATAAAGATGCTGGCGAAGGCGGGCATCAGCGATGACATCATTCTGAGTCAAATCCGAAATTCTCATACTGTCTACCATCTGAGCACTGCGGAGATCATTGACCTCAAGGACAACGGCGTCAGTCAAAGGGTCATCGACTTTATCATCAACACACCGGGGGCTTCGCCGCCGCCGCCTGCTCCGCAGCCTGTCATCGAACCCACCCCCGTGGTTGTGAGCACGCCGCCGCCCACGCCGATTATCGAAGAGGTTGCACCTTGTCCCGGACCTGAGTATACTTGGGTTGCCGGCTATTGGAGGTGGCATGGTGGTGGTTGGGTGTGGACCAGGGGACGCTGGGCTGTGCCGCCGCATCCGAGGGCAGTTTGGCAACCGGACCGCTGGGAACGCCGGGGTGGTACGAGTTTCTGGATTTCAGGGTACTGGAGATAAGTGAATCGGGGAATGAGGTCGGGGATAGTGAAAGCGAAATCGCGAAGCGCGTTTACGTTGATTGAATTGCTGGTGGTTATCGCGATCATTGGCATTCTCGCCGCGTTGTTGTTTCCAACGCTGCAATCGGCTCGCGAGAAAGCAAACTGCGCCCAATGCTGCTCCAATCTCCGCCAGATCTACGTGGGTATGACGCTGTACGCCGATGAAAACGATGAGATGTTTCCTGAGTCCGGGGCGACGATTCCATGGGACACGATTGATCCGACGACCGGTCAGCACTCGTGGATGCAGCAGATCTTCCCCTATGTGAACAACAACAAGGACGTATTCCATTGTCCGACCGATCGACGTTCAGCATACAGTTATTTCAACGGCTCACGGGCAGCGTATATTGCGGCAAATAACCAGTTTGCCTCGCTCGACCGCAAACGCATCGTCTATCCGCAAGCGTATGTGCTGTCGGGCGACACGGGTGGCAGTGGAGCAGACGGAGGTTCGTTCGTCCCGCTCGACGCCGACAAGGATGATTACACACAGAACTGCGTCGGCGGCCCGGCGGCCAGCGGTGGGGGAGCCTGGATGCAATGGCAACGGCACGGTCTCGGCCAGAACCTGCTCTTCGCCGACGGGCATGTCCAATGGTACGGCGGTTACGTCCCGACCGAAATGACCTTCCGATACGACACCATGAGCGCATGGTGAGATGCTCGCCCGCCTTTTGTGGTCAAAATTCGCCAGTGGACGCTTCGTTGTCACTGGCTTCGGTTCTCCATAAAAATTTTTTACCTTAACTAGCCTTAACTAGGCTTAACTGGCCTTCATTGCGGCAGCCCGGGATCCCCCTTCTGTCTCTCAAAAACGAGAAGAGCCAATATGCATCCAGACTTACCTTTTCGTGACAAAAACTCATTCCCCACGCATACGACCTTCCGGGCGCAAATCCGTTGATCCACGGTGGCCGATCGCGCCCGGAAGGGCGCTCTCACGATGGCCGCATTCATCCTGCCTAGCACACTACCATAACCGACATAACAAAGGCTAGTAAAATCTATTAGTATAGTTACTTGGCAGGAAACCGTCCAAAGCTGACATCTACGAGTTGGTTGCACCTTCGAGAAGCGGCTTCAGGTCATGCGTGCAACCGGCAGATGGAATGAAAGCCGACGATATATCAAGCGGCCCGGTATGCTTTCCAATCGCGCGCGCCGGTGTTGTAGGGCGGGTCGATGTAGATCACGTCCACCTTTCCTTCGTACGAGTAGAGCAGGAGCTGGAGCGCGTGGAAATTGTCCGCGTTGATCAGCACGTGCCACGGCTTGTCCGGTCCGCCCCGCTCGACGCGATCTACCGGCACAAGCGCCGGATAAATCGCATCGCCGAAGTTGCGCACGACCACGAGGTCGGACTTCTAGAATTCCTTGGTCTTGTCTGCAGCGGTGGGATACCCCTCAACAGCGCGTTCGCAAGTTACGACTTTGCCTTGGAGCGTCTTTACGCGCCAAAGCTGATTGCCGGGCTCGCGTTTCAAAGCGACCAACTCGCCCTCGACAATCGGCAGGTTCGGAAGTCGCACCGTTTCCGGCAAGTGTTCCTCGAAGACTAGCCCAAACTTCTTAGTGCGCTTCAGCGCCTTGACTTCGGCAGCAATTCCCTTACGAAGCCGTTCGTCCGGTATCTGGGCAATCAGATCTTCGATCTTGGCCATGGTTTCGCTTTGATCCGCCTATTTCGTTAACGACGGTAACAAAGGTTAAGGTGCTACAGCAAGCGTGAAGAGGTGGTTGCGGGCTGCAGCAGCCACACGTTGCGATGCTGGTGGGGCCGACCGGACTGCCGGTCATTTCGCCGCCTACTTGTTTTGCTCGATCATCATGGCCAGAAGCGTGGCCATTGTCTGACCGGACAATTCAAGCGGGTGGTTCTCATCGATGGCATGATTGGCGGTGGCCAAGACTTGTTGGCAAAACCGCCTGTGCCGGGACAATGCGGAGAATCGGCTGGGGGAGGTCATCACTTCGAGCTGATCCATCAGGCTTTCATCCAGCAGAATGTCGTCTTCGCAGGCCGCCTTGGTGGCCACCGCATTAAACACGAGCGGGAATTCATGCCGGGACAATGCCGCCTGGAATTGTGGATGTAATTTGTAATTCATCCCTGTCGATTCTCCTAAAACCGCCGGACCCCTGTCCGTACACCACTTAGCTATCCTGCAAAATCAGCAATGCCACCGACTTGGCCATCATCTGGGCGGACAATTCAAGCCGATGGTTCTTATTAATGGCATGATTGGCAGCAGCCAATACTTCTTCGCAAAGCCGCCTGTGACTGGACAGTTCCAGGAAAGCGCTTTGGGAGGTCATGGCCTCGGGCTGGGCCATCAGGTGCTCATCCA
>CAZAQZ010000284.1:0-4649 GCA_964487175.1 uncultured Verrucomicrobiota bacterium
CCGTGACTCTCGCCCCGGGCCAGCACCGCGAGTACAAGTGTTTCCGCGTTGCCGTGCAATAGTTCGCCATCCGGATTTCTCTTCATGGGCCGCCCCGCCTTTCGGTTGAGCATGATGTATCATCACAGGATACATCATGGCAACGACGATTCGGGGATGGAGCCGGAGCGGAAATGAATGCCTGTCCGATGAATGGCCCGGCAAGAAAACGAATCCGCGCGGGCTCCTCCGCTCAACATGACATTGATGCTTGTTCTTTGGGCCAAGCGGATCGATTCATGGGATTACCAATCGGATCATGATCATTCGGGGGATGTTATTGGTGGTGGGACAGGCGTCCCTGCCTGTCTCAATGTGGATACACAGGCAGGGACGCCTGTGCCACCAAGAGTTTACAATTCAGGCTCGTAGAGCCAGATGCGTTCGATGATCACGACGGCTTTGTCGTAGTCCTTGGCGTGGACGGAACCATCGGCATCTTCCAGAACAAAATCACTGTTGGTCTCGTCGTAGCGGACGTGGACCTGCTGGCCAAGGCCGAGATTTTGCAGATGTTCCGTGATGCGCTCGAGCGGGCTCAGGCGTTGCCCGGGGGGCGCTTCAAGAACCACAAACGGTTGGGCATCGCCGCCGGTCAGGAGGCGGTGAACGAATTTTCGCAGGACTATCCAGACTGGTTGGCGCTTCTGGGACCCGCTTTCATTGGTTTTCAGTGTCGTGTTTCCCTTTATCCCAGCAATGGCTGGAGTCTGACCGGCTTTGACTGCAGGTCTAATGCCTACCTGAGTAACAGTACCACAACTACGATGACAATCAAGAGACCGGCTCCGCCGCCGCCAATAACATAGAGGTTCGCCAACACAGGCGCCAGGTTCGCTAACACGGGCGATAATGACATCAACAGATGCATAAGTTTCCTTTCGATTGAGATGGCAGTCGTTTGCCATCGCTTTCTGTAGTGACGGTAGGCGATGCCCCGGTCTTTCGCTATAGGGTGTAACCCTACTGTTGCATCAGGGTGTGGAATGAATGCCGGTAGGACAATTGCCTACTTCATCGCCGTATACAAACGATGCACGTCGTCGTGTTCGTCGATGGCGGTGAGGAAGGCTTCGACCTCGGCGCGCTGGGCGGCGGGGACTTCCACGAGGGTCTTGGCGATGTAACTCATCTCGGCGGTGGTCACCGTCCAGCCGGCTTGTTTGAGGAATTTGCTCACGGTGTTCAGGTCGGCCCGGTCGCAGATGAATCGCGCGCCGATGTGGCCGGCAGGAACGTCGTCGGCTTCGAGCGGTTCGACGTTTTGGGCGCCGGCTTCGATGGCCACGGCTTCGAGGTCCTGGCCGGCGGTCGGATGATGCGCTTCCACGACGCCGACGTGGTTGAACATCCAGGCCACGCTGCCCATCGCGCCGAGCTGGCCGGTCTTGAACAACAGGCGAATCTCCGGCGCGGTGCGGTTGCGGTTTTCGGTGAGGCATTCGACGATGACCGGCACCTTGCCGGGGGCGAACCCTTCGTAGGTGACGTGCTCGTAATTGACCGTCTCGCCGGTCTGGCCTGCGCCTTTCTTGACGGCGCGCTCGATGGTGTCGCGCGGGACGGAATGCTTCTTGGCGGTTTCGATGGCGGCATGGAGGCGGGCGTTGAGGTCGGGGTCAGGCCCGGCGGCCTTGACGGCGACGATGATTTCCTTGGCCAGTTTGCCGAAGAGCTGGCCGCGTTTCAGCGCGCTGATCTCGCGCCCCTTTTGCTTCCATTGCGCACCCATATATCAGGGAAGTCTTACCCCGCGGCGCGCCGGCAGACAAGCGGGAATCATTGCGCCTCCAACGGGCCGACTTTGTGTTCCTGGTTCAATTTGATACACTGCGGTTGTTATGGCTATTCCGGCAAGAATGCTGTCCCTGTTGCGCGACCCGGTGGGGCTCGAGTCGTTGGAACTCGAGGGCGATCAACTCGTCAACAAAGCGAGCCAGAGGCGGTATCCGATGATCGAGTCCATCCCCGTGCTGCTTGATCCGGCGGAACTCGGTCCGCAGAATCTCAAGTTCCAAAAGATGTATGACTGGATGTCGTATGTCTACGACTTCGCCCAGAATGTGGGAGATCATCTGTTCTTTCGGGGGAAGATCGCCAAGTTGCGACGGGAACTCGCGTTCAGGCTGTCCCTCAAACCCGGGGATCGGTGCTTATACACGTCGATCGGGACCGGGGTGGACCTGCCTTACTTTGCCGAACGGGTACCGCTGGAGAAGATCGAACTGGTTGGGTTGGACCTGTCCATGGGGATGCTCCGGCGTTGCAAAGAGAGAATCCGGCCCTATCAAGAGACGACTTTGCTGGTGCAGGCCAATGCCGAGCGGTTGCCATTGGCGGACCGGTCGTTCGATGTCGTGGTTCATGTGGGCGGCATCAATTTCTTTGACCAGCCCGCGGTGGCCGTGAAAGAGATGCTGCGTGTCGCCAAACCCGGGGCGCTCATTCTGGTCGCGGATGAAACGAAGGCCGTCGTGCAGGGCAATTATCAGCGGAACCCTTTCACGCGATCGTACTTCAAGGACGCCCCCGTCGATTTCAGCCCGCGAGACTGGGTGCCTGCTGGAGTCAGCGAGCCCGCCTACGAAGAGGTTTGGAACGGGAAGGGTTATATTCTCACGTTCAAGGCCCCACGGTTTTGATCATGTCTGTCATTGCGCTGCGGGAACCCCGCACGCTGGTGCATTATCCGCCTCCCCGTTTGTCCTCTTCAGGATTTGCCAGGCGGTCAGGGCGAGAAACAGGAAAGCGCAGACGTTCAGGTAAAGCGACTGACGGTCGGCGTCCAATCCGGCGAGGCAAGGATACAGTCCACCGAACACCAACGGCGTCAGGGCGAGCAGTTTTCCTTCCACGCCCTTGACGGTCCGCGTCACCAGCCAGCCGAGGAAGAGCAAGGTTGGCAGGAGAATGATTGCCGCCGAACCCCAGAACCCGAACAGGATGTCATGGAAATTCCCGAGCAACCCGTACCCGAACGCCGCCGCCGCGCCGAACAGGATGCTCAGCAGCGTGGCGTGACGCGCGCCAGCCAGCGTCAGGCCCGACACGAGCGCCGCGAACAGAAGCGTCCATGCCGTGGGCGATTCGGTCAGCACGGCGTTCATGGTCGTGCCGGGTTGGGCCGGTTGCGACAGAGCGATGCCCATGCCTCGGGACGAGACCGCATCACCAAGCCGGTAAAACAGGTCGCAGCCGCGGCCGTCGGATGTGGCGGCAATCTCGGTGGGCGTCATGCAACCTTCGGGGTAGTTGAGTTTGTCCTTCGGCAGATCGGGCAGGTGCAGCGTCAGCAGGAAATCGCGGATGACGCGTTGCTCGGAGATTTGGAAATACCACGACGACACGCCGCGGCTCTTGAACTTGATATCGAGGTCGCCCGTCCAACCCTTTTGCACATTGAGCTGCAGGAGCAACGCGCCGTCGCTGACCTGCAATTTGTCCAGCGCGCTGTCGCCGTTCAGGGTGACGCTGAGATCGTTGCAAACCATCGTGGCCGACGGCAGCGGGAATTTGAGGCTCGCCGACGCATCGCGGTCGCCCGGATAACGGAGCTTGTAGGTGAAATGCGATTCGGTCTCGTAGCCGGGATAGATGGCCGAGCCCTTCTTGCGCGGGTTTTGGCGGAGGGTGACCTCGTGGCGGGCGCTCTCGAACGGGTTGCCCGGCACGGTACGGTGTTCGTTGTGCTTCTTGATGATCGCGGGCTTGGTCGGGTCGTCGAACTCGACGCGCTCGGTCACTTCCTCATCGTAACCGAACTCGGCGGTCAGCTCCTGCTGGTTCTGTTCCGGTCCCCAAATGGTCTGGAGCGCCTGGTAATTCGCTTCGCTGACGCGGCCATGCGTCTGGCGGAATTGCTCCATCTCACCATTCAAGTAACTCTTCAATGCCATCGTGGTGCCTATGAGAAACCCAACCAACACGACCGCCCAGACGACGTGCGCAAGCCGCTTGCCTATCGCGAGCCACGGGTTGGCGGTCGCATTGACCTGCTGGTTTTCCTGCGCGCGCCACAAGGCCGTGAAGATCACGGCGGCCAGCGCGCCACCGAGGGCGAGGGCGAGGATGGGTTGACGATCGACAAAGCTTCGGCCGAGAGAGAGGAAGTGTTCGAAGAGGTCCATGGCCACGACGTTCCTTGCGATAAGGGCTTGTTGCGGGAATCACAAACGATAATTCTTCCGTCCATTGGAAGCCGTGATTCCCTTCTTCTCCTTGCGTAGTCGTGGTGGGGTGACGACTGATTCGCACTATACGCCGCGCAACGAATCGGTCAAAAACTTTTTCAAGCGCCGTCGCGCGAGTCAGAAAATATTTGGCGCAGCGGATAGAAAAATTTTTCATGGCTCAACGCAGCAAAATCTTCACCACGTCCTTCAACGGAAGGCAATTGACCACGTCCGGCTTGGTTAACCAGCCTTTGCGGGCGATGCCGACGCCGATCGCGAGGTATTGCAGATCGTCGATGTTGTGCGCGTCGGGGTTGATGGAACATTTCACGCCGAGTTCCTTGGCGTGTTTCCACAGACGCCAATCCATGTCGAGCCGGTAGGGGTGGGCGTTGATCTCGATGATCTTGTTGTGTTTGGCGGCGGCTTCGATGACGG
>CAZAQZ010000285.1:0-4642 GCA_964487175.1 uncultured Verrucomicrobiota bacterium
GATGTCAGATGATGGAGCCATAAACCTGTTTCTGTAGCGCAGGTGCGCATCGTAAAGCAAGTGGGAAGGATGATGCGCATCCAGCAACCGTTGCCCGGCGGAGTCTCAACTGTCATTTTGTCAGGGTGCCCATTCTCGCAAAAATAATTTTAACCTTCACTAGGTTACACTAGGCTACATTAGCCGTCCGGAACCTTCCTCCCGCGACCAACGCCAAGCCATCGGAGCGCAAGCCGAGTCGGATGGAGCTGAGTTGAACGAGAGGCAGTACCGTGGTGTGCGCTGCAACCGCGCTCCTTGCACGGTCGTCACACCGGCGGCGACCGGAAATTTTCCTGTCTCGTACATCATTTTATTCTGACTATTTTGCCGGGCACGCTAGCACATCTCTGAAAATCTGTCCTGTTTACTTTGGTTAGTTTGGTTACTTTGGGAGGAAATCGTCAAAAGTAGCCAAAGTAGCCAAAATGCCCAAAGTAACCAAAGTACCCAAACTAAATAATCTGTCGGGTCGGTTTTTTCTGTCGAATGGGCCAACAGACCCGGCGTTCGTGCCGCTGGTTTTCAGTTTGACTCACGCGCTTCAGCTTCCTAGTCTGCACTTGGCTCAACCTTCGCACACGCGCGAGTTTGCGTGAGAATTGATGTTGCGGCTGGAAGACTACAAATGGCACGAGCACCACTCCAGGCAATCGTGATTCCCTTTCGACGGAACCAGCGGGGGAGTTATGAATACGCTGTCTTTCATCGGGCGGATGGGTCGATGTGGCATTTCGTCTCGGGTGGTGCTGAGGATTCAGAATCCGCATTTGAGGCCGCTGTGCGCGAAGCTGCGGAAGAGGCCGCCATTCCACGCACCTGCACCTGGATGGCATTGGACTCGAAGGCATCGGTGCCGCGGACGGCTTTTTCGTCAGCTACGCACTGGCCGCCTGACGTATTCGTTGTTCCCGAGCATGCGTTTGCGGTCGAGGTCACGGGCCACACCATCGTGCTTTCCCACGAACATGATGAGGTGCGCTGGCTTCCGTTCGATGAGGCTGTCAAGTTGCTGACGTGGGACAGCAATCGAGTGGCGCTGTGGGAACTGAACGAAAGGCTAACCACGAGAGCCCGGTCATGCTGATATTACGAAGCATCTTGTTTACGTTCCTGTTGCCCGGCACAGTCACGGTGGTGATTCCGTATTTCATCGTTTCCGGTGGACGGGTTGATCATCCTGGAAGTCGGGCGCTGTGGTGTTTCCTGGGGTTGCTGCCGATCGCCATGGGAGCAGGGATTTTGTTCTGGTGCATTTGGGACTTTGCAGTTGCCGGGCGTGGCACCCTGGCGCCGGTGGACCCGCCGAAGCAGTTGGTCGTGCGCGGACTGTATCGTTACGTTCGCAATCCGATGTATGTGGGAGTGATGTCGATTCTCCTGGGGGAGTCACTGTTTTTTGGGTCGCTTTCGCTGCTTTGTTACACCCTCGTGTTTTTCACCATCGCCCATCTGTTTGTGGTGCTCTATGAGGAGCCCGCGTTGCTGCGGCAGTTTGGTGAGTCGTACGAGGCTTACCGACACCGTGTTCACAGATGGTTGCCTCGTATCCCCCCTGAATCTGCCGCCTAACACCATGGTGGTGCCAACAGCTCCCTTTTGCTGAAAAACGGTTGACCTTCGCTCTTAAAGGAGTATAAATACGACGTGGTTGCACTCTGCGACCGCACAAGGAGGTAGTGGATGAATGTCGTGTTGGGAGTCGGGGGACTGTTGTATTCTTTTCAACAGGCCGACATACAAGGGAAAGTGATCGTGCTGATTTTGTGTTTCGGCTCGGCATTTACCTGGTCGGTCATGCTTACAAAATGGCAGCAGTTGCGCAAAGCGCGCAGCAGCGGCACTGCGTTTCTCGCCCAATTCCGTCGCGACCGCGATCCCCTGCATCTGTTTATCAACAATTTCGAGATGACTGACAGCCCGCTCTACAATATTTACCGCATGGGAGCCGAGGAAGTGTCCTCGCGGTTCGGTAACGGGAGCGGTCCACGTCCTGTTAATGGCGGATACAAGACATTCGGCGGCGGTGGCGGCGGCGGAACATCCACGTTAGTGGCGGTTGATACCGACGTTGGGGTTTCTGATCGCGCGGTAATCAACCTCGACACCTTACGCGGCGCATTGGGGCGGGCCATTGATACCGAAGTGATGAAGCTGGAGTCGCAAGTGAGCGTTCTGTCCACCGCGGTGCAAGGCGGCCCATTTCTTGGGTTGCTCGGCAGCGCGTGGGGCGTGATGAGCGTGTTTTCACAGATAGGACTTTACGGGACAGTACGGCTTGGCGCGGTGGCGCCTGGAATTTCGGCGGCGCTGCTGGCGACGGTGGTTGGACTGCTGGTGGCTGTGCCCTCCTTGTTCGCCTACAACTGGCTGGCGGGCCGGATTCGCCACCAAACGATGGAGATGGAGAATTTCGCCGACGAATTCATCTCGGCGGTCGAACACAACTACGTGACGAATTAAACCATGCGCCGCCCTTCAGATCGCAGCCGCCGGTATGGCAGTCTCCACGAGATCAAGGAGATCAACGTGATGCCGCTGGTGGATCTGTTGCTGCAGATGTTCATTGCTGTCGTCATTTTCTTTCCCATGGTCGAATACGGAATGGGCATCACTTTGCCGAAAGGTACGACCGACACCATCAAGCACGAGCAAACGCGCACGTTGTCGGTCGACAAGCATGGTCGCATCTATTTGAACGACGTGGTGAAGACACCCCAACAGCTTCGGGGAGACCTGAGTGCGCTGGCGAAAATCAATCCGCCGGTGACGATTTTGGTCAAGGCGGACGAAGCGAACAATTATGGCGCGGTCATGGAAGTGCTCAAGGACTTGCACGCGGCGAAGATCACGCGCATTGCCTTGATGACGCAGGAGGAAAGCCCGCCCAAGCTGGCTGCGGTGCGCCAATGAGCGGCAGATGAGCACGGTAGACAAAGCATTTCGAAAGAACTTCGTCGTCGCGGCAGTGATGCACGTGGTGTTGCTGGGCGGCATTATTTTGTGGGAAGGTTTCGTGCCGCACAACGAGGCCAACTCCTCGACCACGGAAGTAGTCATCCCCGCAGCGCTTCTGGGCGATTTGCCCAAAGGCCCCGGCCATGGCACGGGGGCGTATTCGCCGCCGAAGGGACCGGCGGGAGCTGACATGGTCGCGGAACCCAATCATCAGGACATGGCGCCTCCGGACGAGACGCCCGCGCCGCGAACAAAAGCTTCGCTGCCAACAAGCGACCCGGACGAGATTGCGCTTCCGAGCAAGAAGACAGCCATTTCGAAGAAGACATCCAAAGAAATAGCGACAGCGAGTGCAACTGCAAAGGCGAAATCCGTTACCGAGACGAAAGTGGCGACGAAAACCAAAAAAGCCGGCGGTACTTCTTCGGTTGAAAGCGCCGACGACATTCGCAGACGTTTCGCCAGTGCGTTGAAGGCGGCGGGCGATGGCGAAGGAGGCACACCGTACGGCGATGGCAAAGTGGCCGGCGGCGGCACCGGCAAGAGCAACCACCTCGGCTCACCGGATGGTTCACCGGACGGCATACCGGGCGGAGTCGGCCAGGGCACGGCCTTCTGGCAATATTACCAGGGCGTGCACGACCAGATGTACGAGGCATGGGAACAGCCGGGCACGGCGCTCGACAAGAAATTGATCGCCACCGTGATGATCAAGGTGGCGCGGGATGGCTCGATTACGGACGTGGAATTGCAGCGGTCTTCGGGCAGCAAATTGATGGATGATTCGGCGCTGGCCGCCGCGCGGAAGGTGTTGCATTTGGAACCGCCGCCGGATGCGCTGGTCAAAGGTTCGACCGCCGACATCACAGTTGACTTTCAAGTGGAGGGATAGCGGATGCGCAGGTTTATAATCCGATTACTAACAGGCTTGATTGTTCTGTTCAACAGTGCGACGGCACAATCACAGGTCACGGTATCGAAGAATTTTGTGAAGCGTCCGTTCGCGGTCACGGGTTTCACGGGCGATCCAACGGTGGCAGGGCAATTGACGGACGTGTTGAAGAGCGACGCGAACTTGTCCGGGTGCCTGAAGGTGGTGCCGTCAGCGGAGGCGGAGTTTGTGCAACAAGGCAACGTGCGCGGGGATCGCAGTGGGTTGACGGTTGAGTGCATTGTCACCCAACAGACCACGAAGAAGACTGTGTTGTCCAAGTCTTATCCCGGCAGCGCGCAGGATTTGCGGCGGTTGGGGCATGCCATCAGTGACGACATCGTCAAGGCCATCACAGGCCAGCGCGGCATCGCGCAAACCAAGATCGCGTTTGTTTGGACGCACGGCAGGGTCAAGGAACTGGCCACAATGGATTACGATGGTTACAACATTCGCGAACTCACCTATGACAAGAGCATCAGCGTCCACCCGCGCTGGTCGCCGGACGGGAAGAAGATCATTTACACCAGTTACCTGTCGGTATTCCCCGACATGATCGAGGCCGATCTGTACACGCACCAGCGAAAACGCCTCGCCAGTTTTCCGGGCCTGAATTCCGGTGCGGATTTTTCTCCGGATGGATCGAAGATTGCGCTGACACTGAGCAAGGACGGCAATCCCGAGTTGTACACGATGGATGCGGCGGGCGGCGGT
>CAZAQZ010000286.1:0-4602 GCA_964487175.1 uncultured Verrucomicrobiota bacterium
TTCGAGTCGCCGAACTGATTCCTGATGAGTAGTGCCAGAGCGCTGCTGTTCCCCCCTCCCTTTGCCACTGATATCTTTGAGTTTCCCAACCTCCTGACAAGGCTTGGTCTGGATTCCATTGGTGGTGGCGTGAAACCCGAATTCGCGCCTGCGTCGTAAAACATGAAAAAGTGCACGCGTTTCCCCGGGAGCCATGCGCTCCATTACGCAAGGATCCGTTGTCGAGCTTAGGCTGTGTAATAGACAGCAGTGGTTTTAGGGCGGAATCCTACAGCCTGTAATGCTTTCCACTACATCACAATCATGGTTCACCGGGACAGACAGCCAGAGGCGGTTCTGCTTGAATGCTGGGTGGAGAAGCTGGGGATAGTTGCGAGGTTCATTAAATGCGAGATGATTCAAGCCGTAAACATTTCTTGTCATACACCGTAGGTATTTTTACTGTCATGGCCCTATCGTTCCAAGCGAATGCAGTGCCATTGACCACCGGGAATACTGTTTTAACGTCAGGCGCAACAGTGCTCAATGCCGGAACGGTCCTGACAAATGAAGTCGTGGTGTTTAGCGGAGTTAACGGCAGTGGCGGCACCAACTTTACCGGAACGCTCCAATTGCAAGTGGTTAAGGAGGAGGGAAGTGGATCTCTCGATTTCTATTATCAGATCTTCAACAACTCGTCATCCGCAGATGCCATCATGCGGCTTACCGCCGGCAACTACACCGGATTTGCCACCGATGTGGATTGGACCAACAATGCGGCGATCGGAGTGGGATCAACCTATGCAGATCGTACCACCGCTGACACTGTCGGCTTCAGTTTCGTCGGTGCACCCATCGGACGTGGTGCCATTCTTCCGGGGACAAATAGCGCGCTGCTTTTCATCAAGACAGATGCCACGCAGTATACCCTAGGCACCGTTTCGTTGATCAACAACGCAACGGCGAATGTCCTGGCGTTCGCCCCGATACCAGAACCGAGCACTTGGGCGCTGATCGTCCTCGGTGGCGCAGTGGTCTTTGGATTTGTCCGCCCCTGGCGGGAAGAGTGAGAAATAGAAATCGGTCGTCGCAGTAGCCGTCTGTTCGTTTTGGAACGGGTGGGGGAGCAGGCGGGGTTAGGAGAAGGTGGATTCATGAATGAGACAGTCCGGGCATCCGGGCGCGGCTCGTTTTCGCGCGCATCGCTTCCATTTCTGAAAGTCGTCCTCGACAGCGCCCCAATCAACAAGCGGGTTACTCTGTTTTTCGACTTGCCGCTAAAGCGGTATATCGTGTTGGTCGGATTGGGGCTTGGGTTGTCAGTTTTCCCTGCGCTCGCCCCGCAAACGCATGCGGCCGCTACCGCCAGCGACAACCCATGCAATATGGCTACAAATATTTACAATAACCTAAACACCGGCACCGGCTTTGCTGCTTGGACAGGCGTCAGCGGGAGCTTCTATTATGGAGGAAGCGGCATCAGCGGTGATGCGTGCACCACGCATGATTGGGGCATGTACGACAGCGGCGGCACGACGAGCGCCCAACGCCCTTTCACCAGTGCTAATGGTTCGAGTGCTCTACAGGTTGGCCAAACAATCACCGTTGACATGGAGAATGGCGGCGTCTCGAGCGGCAATTCCGAAGGGATGAGCCTCTACAACTCGAGTAACAATGCAGTCTGGGAACTCTACTATGTCGGCAACACTGGCTGGAAGATTCATGATAACAGCGGAGCTACGCTCCAATCGTCGATACCCTATGCGTCTAGCGGTTGTCGGGTCATCTTTACGCTGACATCCTCAACGACGTACTCTGTCAAAGTTGTGGTTGCGGTTGGGGGCACAACCTACGGTCCCTTCACCGGTACGCTGCTGAGTCCTACGGGTGGGTCCTCAATCACTCAACTGCGTTTTTACACGTCCAATATCGGCGGTGGTAATAATCTGCAGGTCGGCCAACTCGGCGTCAGTTGTCCGGATGCGTTGACCGTCTCCGTTGCTCCGGAGGCGCAGACGGTGCCTTCAGGCGCCACTGCCGTGTTCTCGGTTGAAGTAAGTGCGGGTGATTCGCCCACGTATCAGTGGCAGGTGAACACTGGCAGCTCGTGGGCCAATGTGACCGTCGGTACGGGCTATTCCACCGCCACGTTCTCGACCAACTCTGTCACGTCAGGCATGAACGGTTACCTATATCGCTGTATCATTACGGACGCATGCGGCAATTCGACGACTTCCACCGTTGCCGGCGTAGTTTTGACGGTGGGCAGTGCGGTGACGTCGCCGTCCATCACCGCACAACCGAATTCCACAACGACTGGCTGCAGTGGCACGACGACACCTGCGATGACGGTCACCGCCGGCGGAACGTCGCCGTCTTACTTCTGGCGCAAGAACAACAGTCACTGGACTTCCTGGACAATGGATCTCAACGGTGGGAACATTTTTTCGGCTACGTCACCCGAAATTGATTCGAGTGCCAACAGCAAAGCCTGGGGGCTGCAGCAGACAAGTGGCGCTTCAGCTACGGATGCCATTCGGCCGTTGCCGGCAGCATTGGCCGCCAATCAGACCATCTCTCTGGACTTCGACAACAAATCGGTGAATGGTGGCGGGTCGGTCGGGATCAGCCTGCAGGATTCCAGCGGCGATACTGCGTTTGAATTCAAGTTCGCGGGGGGCGCTGCCGATTACAACGTCAATGACAGCAGGGGCAATCTGCAAGACACGGGGATCCCCTTCACGAGCACCGGCCTCCACTTGGATTTCACGCTTACTGGTTCGAATACTTATTCCATAAGGGTCAAAAACCTCAACAGTGGCGCGGTCTATGTGCTTACGGGGAACACCATAAGTACATATTCCATCCAGCGCGTCCGGTTCTTCTGTTTCCAATCCGGGAGTGGCAACAACGTATATTTCAACAACTTGGTGGCCGCTGGGGCGGACGACAATGCCGGCAATTACAGCTCATGGAGTTCTGTCACCACCACGGGCCTCGGCCAGAGCGCATTGACCGATGGCGCCACCGGCAACACCAACCCCAATTCGCAATACTCCGGCTCGGCTACTTCCAGTTTTACGATCACCAGTGCCAACACTGCCGATAGCGCTTCCTACAGTTGCGTCGCGATGAACAGCGCCGGCAACGCTATCTCCACGGCAACGGCATTGACCGTTAACGCGACGCCGGCGACGCCGACGGCGAGTAACAATGGACCGGTTTGCACCGGTTCGACGTTGAGTTTGTCCACACCGACCGTGGCCGGGGCGACCTACAGTTGGACCGGCCCGAATGGCTACACGTCCAACGCGCAGAACCCGACCGTTTCAACCAGTGCCACAACGGCGATGGCTGGCACTTATAGTGTCACGATCACCGTTAACGGCTGCACCTCTGCGGCGGGCACGACGAGCGTGACGGTCAACGCAACGCCGGCGACTCCGGCGGCGAGTAATAACGGACCGGTTTGCACCGGTACGACGTTGAGCCTGTCCACTCCGACCGTGGCCGGGGCGACCTACAGTTGGACCGGCCCGAATGGCTACACGTCCAACGCGCAGAACCCGACCGTTTCAACCAGTGCCACAACGGCGATGGCTGGCACTTATAGTGTCACGATCACCGTTAACGGCTGCAGCTCTGCGGCGGGCACGACGAGCGTGACGGTCAACGCAACGCCGGCGACGCCTACGGCAAATAACAACGGGCCGGTTTGCACCGGCGCAACGTTGAGCCTGTCCACACCGACCGTGGCCGGGGCGACCTACAGTTGGACCGGCCCGAATGGCTACACGTCCAACGCGCAGAACCCGACCGTTTCAACCAGTGCCACAACGGCGATGGCTGGCACTTATAGTGTCACGATCACCGTTAACGGCTGCACCTCTGCGGCGGGCACGACGAGCGTGACGGTAAACACCCTTCCCGCCATTACCTGTCCTTCCAATATTACCGTGTCTACAGCTCCGGGCCAGTGCACCAGTAACATTAGCTTCTCGGCTTCAGCCACAGGCAGTCCCACCCCCACCGTGGTATATAGCATTGGCCCAACCGTCGTCACGTCGCCTTATGCGTTCACGGTCGGCATTACGACGGTTACCTGCACGGCATCCAATAGTTGCGGAACGACAAATTGCACCTTCAATGTGACGGTCACCAGCAGCACGCTGCCCGCGACCGTGTACGTGGACGCTAACTACACGAATTTGACGATTGGGACGGCGGTGGGCTGGCCGTACGGCATTGGCCCGCTAAATTACACCATCGGCTGTAACGCGTTTGGGACGATTCAGGGGGGCGTGAACGCCGTGGCCAGCAACGGCACAGTCAACGTCGCGGCGGGGACGTACCCGGAGAGTATTGTCCTCAACATCCCGCTGACGCTATCGGGCGCTCAAGCCGGCCAGAACGCCAACACGCGGTTCGCGGCGTTCACGGTGGGCGCCAACGGACCGAAGGCCAATCCGTCGGTCGAGAGTGTCATCACGGCCGCCACGACGGCCCCGGGGAGCGGGGCCAACGACAGCCTGCACATCATGGCTAATAATGTCACCATCGACGGCTTCGTGGTTGACGGGAACAACCCCGGGTTGCCGCAGGGCGCCGCAGTTGTGGTTGGCG
>CAZAQZ010000287.1:0-4599 GCA_964487175.1 uncultured Verrucomicrobiota bacterium
TGGCGCCGGGATTGTCCAAGGTGATCGTGTATGAAGGGGGTTCCAACGGCATTCCCAACGACATCCTGAATAAGATGGCCACCGATCACGCGGCCAACCAACTCAGTTGTTCCTGGGGTTGGGGCGGTGGTCCTGACGCGTCCGCCGACGAGATCTTTACGCAAATGGTGGCGCAGGGCCAGTCGTTCTTCGTGGCCTCCGGCGACAGCGATGCCTATGTGGGGTCGACCTCCGACGCTTTTCCGGCGGATGATCCGAATGTCACCCTGGTCGGCGGGACAACATTGACGACCAGCGGCCCGGAAAGCAACTGGGTCTCGGAAACGGTTTGGAACTGGGACATCGAATTCGGCCCGTCCTACGACGGCATCGGCGGCAGCGGCGGGATCAGCACGTCGTACGGCATCCCAAGTTACCAGCAGGGCGTGAGCACGCCCGCCAACGGCGGGTCGGCGACGATGCGGAACATCCCGGACGTCGCCATGGTCGCGGATAACGTGGATGTGATCTACCTCAATGGCCAGGAGGACATGTTTGGCGGCACCAGTTGTGCCACGCCGTTGTGGGCCGCTTTCACCGCATTGGTCAACCAGCAAGCCGCGTCCAACGGTCTGCCGCCGGTTGGTTTCATCAACCCCGCCGTCTACCTCATCGGCACGCAATTCGATTATGCGTCTGATTTCAATGACATCACCACCGGCAATAATGAATGGAGCGGCAGCCCCAACCAATTCTCCGCCGTGCCCGGCTATGATCTCTGCACCGGTTGGGGGACGCCAACGGGAAGCAACCTGATTTACGCTCTCACCCGGCCCCCTGACGCTCTGCGGATCAGGCCGACAATCGGCTTCACGGCCAGTGGCCCGGTCGGCGGCCCGTTCAACGCAACGTCACAGAACTATGCCTTGAGCAACGCGGGAACGATTTCAATGAACTGGTCGCTCACGAATACGGCGCCGTGGCTCAGCGTCTCACCCGGCAGCGGCACGCTGGCAACCGGCGGAAATACGCAGACTGTTTCCGTGGTCCTGAATTCCGCAGCCAATTCGCTCGCGGCAGGCATCTATTCGGGGACCGTGAGGTTCACCGATCTCAACAGCGGCATCGCCCAGAACCGACAGTTCACCTTGCAGGTGGGACAGCCGCTCGTGCAGAATGGCGGCTTTGAGACCGGCGATTTCTCGTTCTGGACGCTCACCGGAGACCCGTCCGGGGCCTACAGTTACGTCGACGACGGATCGCTGTTCATCACGCCGTATGACGGAAACTATGCCGCGGCACTGGGCGAACTCGGCTCACTCGGCACTCTTTCCCAAACGCTGCCGACCTCCCCTGGGCAGACCTACTTGCTTTCCTTTTGGTGGCAAAATGTGGACCTCGGCTTCGGCACGATTCCATGTGAATTCCAGGTTTCGTGGAACGGGACGACACTTCTCGATCAATTCGACATGGACGTCTTTGACTGGACGAACATCCAGTTCCTTGTCACGGCCACCGGAAATAACACGGTCCTCGCGTTCGGATTTGAAACGGATAGCTTGAGCCTATTCGGCCTCGACGATGTCAGCGTGACACCCCTTCCCAAGCCGGTTTTCCAGTCGGTCACGCACTCCAACAACACCATCGGACTGACCTGGAGCACGGTGTCAGGGCTTGTGTATCAAGTGCAGTCCACGGCCAGCATGAAGCCAACCAGTTGGAGCAATCTGGGGGGCACCTTGACTGCCGGCGGCAGCACCCTGTCCGCATCCGATACCATCGGGACGGCGACGCAGCGATTCTACCGGGTCGGTCTGGTGCCGTAGGCGCCGTTGCGTTTGATCGCGCTGCCAACATCCCGACCGCGACTGCACACACCAACGCCTTCGCCGTCCGCGCCATCCGACCCATGCGCGCAACGGAAGCCGCCTTTCATTCCCCAAGGCGAATGTCAGGGGCTCGGCGTTCTCACCCGATAGAACCGCGCCTGCGCACTGACCGCGCCGCCCTCGTCGAGGTAGTTCGTGGTGGTGCGTCCGCTGCCGGTGATGACCATCGGCGAGGTGATGTCGGCGTAATTGTTGGAGAACCCGTTGCCGGCGTCGCCGTTGACTGCCTGCAGCACGTTGGTCGTCCCCGACAACGTCTGCCATGTGACGCGGATATTATTGCCCTCTCTGGCCACGGCGGTGATGGTGAACGGCGCGATCGCCAGGCTGCCCGCCCCCTGCATTGCCGCCAGCGCCATCACGATCCCGTAACCACAATCGCGATCCACGCCCGGCGTTCCGGCATCGAGCGCGGTGCTGATCAATAAGTTTGTGATTTGCGTGAGCGTCAACGGCAAACTGTGCGGTGGCAGCGTCGCGTTGTAGGATTCGAGCAACGCCGCAATCGCGGCGGCATGAGGCGCCGCGGCGGAGGTGCCGCGAAAGAATTCGAATCCCGGTGCGTCTGTCGTCACCCGGTCAGCTGCCGTCAGGTCGGGCTTTTGAAGGACGGTCCCGCCGGTCGAGGAGACATTGCCCGGCGTGATCGGCGTCCCATTCGGATAGTAAAAGATCCGTCGGGGGCCGTCTGCGGCGAAATACTCCGCCGGATTGTTCGTTCCACCGGTAAACGCGTTCGGATAGGAATTGCCCGCGTCCGTTGCCGACACCGCGAACACGGATTGGGCCGCTGGATGTCCCCGGATGGCGCCCGTGGTGGCAATCGCCAGCCGGCCGGACCCATTCGCGAGCAGTCCCAGATGCAGGAAGCGATCGGCGCCGGATGCTTTCACAATGACGACCTGATTACTCGCCTGGGCGGTGCACATTTCATAGGGGTCTTGATCGCCGTTTTGGAAATTGGTCGAGCTGCTGAGCACGGTCGTGCCGGTGGGATCCAGCACGAACAGGTCGTAATCGTTGCCGGATCCTCCGAGCGGGTCAGACCACATCAGCACCACCCCCACTTCGTTGATGCCCTCCACCGTGTTGTAGTTGGCCGAACCGAAACTGTGGACATTGCCGCCCTTGCCGCCCACCGGCCCCGTGGCCGCGCCGCCGTCCACGAAATCGCCCTCCCACGTGGCGGCCGTGCCGCTGTCCACGTTGCCTTCGTTGCCCGCCGCTGAAAAATACAACACGCCGTTGGTGGAGACGGCGTCGATCGCCTGCGCGACAATGCCATCCTGAAACGGGGACTCATCTTCATACAGCAGGTCATCGACGATGATGGTGCAGCCGGCGGCGGCCAGGTTCTGAATGTTTTGCGCGAAATTCGCTTCCCCGGCGAAACCCGTCGCAAAATAAAGTTGGGCCCCGGGCGCAATGGTGTGCACGATTTCCAGCAGCGCCGTCCCCTCGCCGACGACCCCCATATCATTCGTGCCGCTTTGCCCCGCCAAGACTGTGACCGCCGGCAGGCTGCCATTCGACTGCACCGTTGCCAGATAAGTGACACTGTCGGACAGCACGCCGACTTTCACGCCGGTGCCATTCACGCCGTACAGGGCGCGGGCGATATTCGCCTGATGAGTGACATCGCCTTCAGGGTCCACAGCACTGCGCTGCGCGCCGACGGCGGGACCGATGAATTGGATGTCCGCTCTCGCCGCCAGGATTTCGATCACGGACAGCGGAACCGCGGCGCGAATGGCGTGGTACTGCGGAAAACTGTTGATCACATTTCCGCCCAATTCCCCGATCTCCTGCAGTAATTCGTCGGTGACGTCTGCCTTGATGTCCACCAACGGGCGGCCCTGGTCATCCCGCTCCAGCTTGACATCCAGACTGGCCACTCCATCCGCAATGGGTTCGCCACGGCGCATCTTGTCGGCGTAAAGAAGTTGTGAATCGATTTTTTGCTGCGCGGGGGTGCGCCGGGATTTTTCCGTTTCCAGCGCTGTGATCTGTTTGAGAGCGCTGGCGCTGATCTGGCCGGGAGCGTTTGGCGCAACGGCCGTGGCCGGCGAGGAATCAGTCACTGACATGGAGGTTGTTTGTTGTAGCTGGACGGAAACCGGGCTGGACGCAGCCGCTTCTTGAGTGGGAATTGCAGGTGCCGCCGCGCGGATTTCTTCAGGATTTGGGGAAAGCCCCGCCCCTCGCTTGATCGACCTGTTAAGCCACAGAACGCACAGCGAAACACCCAAAAAAACAAAAAAAAGGATCCCAGCCCTGAGTCGCGACCCCATAGGATTCCAAGGCGCGGATTAAACCATCCGCCGTCTCACCCTGTCAAACCCAATCAGGTGCGGGTAGGGTAACACCCCATGGTACGCGTCAGGTTCCCCGCCTATTGTGAACGTTGTGAGAGAGAAAAGCCGAACTTGCCGCCACGATCGGTTGGGGAAAGTAAATCGTCACAAGTAGAACCGCGAAAGGACTTATGATTGCACTGATAATGCAGCCCATTGTAGCCGCCGTAGGGTACTCCATCTTGTATCTCCTTTTCGGAGGAGGCATCGGCGGAGCCGTTGTCATCTTCTTCATCGCAAAAATGTTCGGCAAATAGGACCCGCCTGATTGGGAAACCGCTGACGGCGAAGCGACCTTGGCAATAACGCTCGGGAACAATATTAATTATGGGAATCTCACTAAAGCCGCAGCATCTGAAGCGCTACAAGGACATCGC
>CAZAQZ010000288.1:0-4570 GCA_964487175.1 uncultured Verrucomicrobiota bacterium
CCCTGGCTCGAAGATGAATCGCCGGGAACACTCATGTCTGTCCTGTCTGCCTCATAGATAACCTGCCACGACCGCTGTCCAGGCTCATTTCATTCTCCCGAAAAAAATTTAAACCTTAACTAGCCTTAACTAGGCTTAACTAGCCTTGACTGACCTTAATCGGAAATGTTCGTGTTTTGTCTCCGCTGGCAGATCTTGCCGGGCTTGTGTGCGCCATTTTGTCACATTTTTTCTCCGCAAAATCATTTTATCCTTTATTAGGCTGGATTAGCCTGGATTTTGGCATCGGCGGTTGGCTTCGAGCCGTTTCCACCGCTTTTTGCAGGGCGGGCGGCCCGCGCGCCGTCGTTTCCGAGCCAATCAACTCGCAATCCTATGCACAATACATTCATGTACGTCATAAAAAGTATGCAGTTGGCATATGTTCCTGTCAACATGAATTTTATTGTGCGCCGGGTCGTTTTCGAATTGTAGGGCGGCGCTCCGCCCGCCGTTGTATTCGGGGCAACCGAGGCGGCGCCGGATCAGCGGCGTGATGGTTCGGCGGCGAATCTGGTAGGGGTCGGGAGCTGAACCCTGTTTACGAAATTGGCATCAACTGGCTAGAATAGGGGGTGCTATCGTGCAAAGGCACCAAAGGGATACACTTCATGTAAGGATTACACGCTGCTCGACAAACTGGCGGCGACTGCATAAGATTGCTCAACAGCGAAAGCAATCTTATGTCAGCCAAACGCCGCCCAACCTTCCTAATCTTGCTTGCTCTCCTGTCTGCCTTGACCTTGCCGTATTGTACATTCGGCCAACAGACCGCATCGGATTTTGTCAAGAGTGGCAATGCCGAGATAGCCAAGGGCGATTTGGATAGTGCTATCGCTGACTTCTCGAAAGCCATCGAACTCAATCCAAACGACCCCAATGTCTACCTCTCTCGTAGCGCTGCTAAGGGAATGAAGGGCGATTTGGATGGTGAGATTGCCGACTCCACGAAGGCCATCGAACTCAACCCGAAATTCGCCGAAGCCTACAACAACCGTGCCCATGCCGAGATAACCAAGGCCGAGATAACCAAGGGCGATTTGGACGGGACTATTGCTGACTGCTCACAAGCCATTGAACTCGATCCAAAACTCGCCCCCGCCTACCTCTGCCGTGGCATTGCCAAGAAGGCCAAGGGCGATTTGGAAGGTGCCATTGCCGACTGCACGAAATTCATCGAACTCAACCCAAAATACGCTCCCGCCTACAACATCCGTGGCATTGCCAAGAAGTCCAAGGGTGACCTGAATAGTGCTATTGCCGACTTTTCGAAAGCCATCGAACTCAACCCAAAACTTACCACTGCCTACACCAACCGTGCCAACGCCAAGAAAGCCGAGGGAGATTTAGCGGGAGCGGATGAGGATTTTGCTCAAGCCGCCAAACTCAGGGCTACGCCGACTTCACCAACTGGAACGCCCTGACCCTGCTGCAGCCAAGACGCCGACCAACCTCGGTGAATAACAGAACTCCCGACCGCAGTTTCTTCGCCTCAGCGGTTTTTTTCCAGAAGTCCGAGGTCAGCCTATTCTCATAGCATTCGGTCACAGTCGGAGACGGCGAGATTTGCCGCTCCACGACAAGCGACCTCTCGGCGAGTTTCGACAAGCTCAGGATTACAGAGAGGGGACGGGGCAGCGGGTACGACGGGGAATCCGCGCTTAACAAGCGCGGCTACAGCGGAAACGGCTGAGGGGCCTACGCGATTTTGCAGGGGATGACGGCGTCTTCGTCGTAGGAGTAGACGGCGCACAAGCGGTGATAGCCGTCGGCGATGATCGTTTTTCCGTTAGGTGAATCCCTGAGCAGGAGGAGTGGCGATAATTTGAGGCCGGCCTCAATTTTTTGTTGATCCTTTTTGACGTGGGAATTGCCGGTCCCGAGCAATGGTAAACGCGATGCCCGGAAAATGTCCTTGGCATTGAACTTCACCACCGGTGCGCGTTTCAATTGTTTCACATGGGCGGCGGCTGTCTTCGCATCGTAGAGCAGGGTCAGGTACGACAGGGCGGCTGGATAGTCGTGGTCCTGCGGTTGGCTCAGCCATCTGATGGCGAATCTCTTCAACATGGGATGATTCCCTGATGGTACCGCGTTAATTTGGCGGAAGCAACCGGAAGAAGACGGAATTGGATGGATCGTCAGTTTGGAATCATCGGGGCTTCACTGCATTCGCCTTGTTCCAGGCATCTGCCGCTTCTTTCTCCGACTCGAACAACGGATGTTTGCTACAGCCGCACAAGACGTAAAACCTGGGCTTAAACCCAGTGTTTTTCGTCCCGAAATACCTGATGACGACCAGGAATCTGGATTCCAAACCACACTTCAGGCATGAACGGAGTCTTGCAGCAGTCATTTATGTGCCGATCATGCCTGAAAAAAAGCTTACGCGTTTGAACGAGTGGGGGGGGGGGGGATAATGGAACTGCGATCGGATTCAAACTGACCCTCTCTGTCCCTGATGCCCTTTTCGAAACGAAAACATTAGGCGCGCAGCCTAGCGGATTCGCAAACAGAATGCAAGAGCGACGTGACAGTTCCGAATTGATACACCACCGACCAACACCCAATACACGTGAGTGCTATTGAACTCGCTGCTGGAAGCAGAGCACAAAGCCGTCGGGGTCGCTGATGAACAATTCCTTCATGCCGTAATGGGTGACCTCGGGCTTTGACACCTTGCAGCCCTTGGAGGCGAGATGCGTGTAGGCATCGTCCACGTTCGGGCAGCCAAAGTACAGTTCCGTGTCCGCATGACCGGGTGTGCGCCGGGGATCGGGCTGGGGCGGGCGATCGTCATCTTCGTATCGGCCATTGAGCATGATGGTGGCATCGCCGAGCTTGAGCATCGCCCAATAAAAGTGTCCGTCGGGCTCGTATTTGTCGGCGACCTCGAATCCCAGGATGTCGCGGTAGAATGCGACCGACTTGTGCATGTCATAGACTTCGAACAGGGGGATGACGTTGCGAACTGTGATGGGCATGGGTTGATTCCTTTCCCGTTGGGGAGTGGCGCTGACGTTACGTAATTATATTTTTGTATCTCCGCATGACTTTCTGCACTTCTTCAGTGCCACCGGGCGATTCAAACGTCGCGCCGGCCTCGATCAGCGCTTCAGCAATTGCCGGATAATCGCCCTGCGGGTTCCTGCAATTCAGAGAGCCATGGCAGGCCCAGCCAAGCGGCGTCCCCCCATAAGTCGTATCCTTTACTTCCAGGGGCGCGTGATGCGCCAGCAGCAATCGCACGACATCCAATTGCCCATACCACGTCGCCTGATGCAACGGAGTGCCGCCGGTGTCTCCCCGGATATCCATCGGCAGGCCGGCGAGCAACATCAGTCGCACCGCTTCGGTTTTCCCGTCACCGGCGGCAAACGCCAGCACGATTTTGTCTTCCTCAGACAACGATGGAACCAGTTCCGGCCGCGCCGCGAGCATCGCGCGCACCGCTGGTTCATCGCCGCGACCGCACGCCGCGAAGAATTCCTCCACGGGAGTGAGATCGGTCTGCGCCCCGTGCTCGCGCAGCCAGTCCATGGCGTGCGTCTGCCCATATCGCGCCGCCAGCGAATACGCGCTTCCGCGGGAGAGCCCGACCATATCGGGTCGCAGCGTATGGCTCGCCGCCACTTGCGCAGATTGTACGTCCTTTCGTCGAACCGTGAGGTCCGCGCCGTGTTTCAACAACAACTCAAATATGTCGATGCCCCAACCGCCGCTCGCCGCCAAATGAATCGGTCTCCCCTCGTATTCATAGCTCGACACGTTTGGGTCGGCGCCATGTTCGAGCAGCCAGCGCGCCCCCTCGAAGACCTGCTTCGCATTGCCTTTGCAGGGTCGGTGACCAAGAATGAAGTACAGCGGCGTGTTGTTCCACAGCTGGACGCGGTTGCTCAGATTGACACCGAATTCCGCGAGCAGTTCGAGGCATTCGAGATGAAACTTCTCAGCCGCGTGATAGATGGATTCGCTGTCGTTCGGGTCCGCGCCGGCTTCCAGCAACACCCGTGCGACCGCGGGATTGTTTGCCTGGCAGGTCGCCGCCCAGAGCGCGTGCATTTTGGATTCGCGGCCGAACTCGGGCGTTGCGTAAAACGTGTTCGGATCCGCGCCGTGCGCCAGCAAGGATCTGGCGGCGCGAACGATCCCATCGGCGCTCTTTTCATTCTCACGATGGAAGCGTGAATGACTTAGGTATAACAACGCATCCCATTCCTTCGGTCCGCCCTTGCGCGTGGCCAGCGATGGATCGCGCTGGAGCGTGGCCTCCACGGCGTCGGCTTCGCCGAGCATCGACGCAGTGTAGATATTGGCCTGCGCCAACGACGGTTGTCCCATGAGCAATCGTCTCGCCTCCATTTGATTCCCCGCGACCGCTGCTACGAGAAAGGCAGCGACCGTGGGATCATCTCCACGCGCTACTGCTTCGACGTGGGTTTTCAGCCTCGGCCAACTCTCGAAGCCGTATTCGCGGGCAATGACAAGCTGGGCATCGCTGAGGGCGAATTTGGCGGCACGGATTTCCTCC
>CAZAQZ010000289.1:0-4567 GCA_964487175.1 uncultured Verrucomicrobiota bacterium
GTTTGGTTCCCACCACTGGTGATCGTGGTAGGCTCTTCACCTGGCTTTGGAAGTTTGACCTCGCCGCCAATGGCCGGGGCCCACGAATCGGTGACCTGCCAGAGGCGCAAACTGCGGGTTTTGTCAGCGGCATTTTGGGCGCTGGCCAGACGAGCGTCGTCCAATTGGCCCAGGAGCGTGTAGGCATCATCATTGTAATGGTCAATCAGGAGAATCTGTTTGAAGCGTTTTTCGGCTTCATCGTACTGGCCGGAGTTCATCAGTATCTTACCTTCCCGGAACAGTCGTTTAATCTCCTCACGTTTGGCATTGAACTCGGGTGTTTGATCCAGCCGCGTTCCCGATTGAGGTGCGCCAGGCGTTATGGCACTCACGGCGACTTCCCTCTGGCCCTGTTTGGCCTTTACAACGACGTTCTGCGCGGCCTTATTGGAGGGATCGTATTCGAGCGCCTTGTTCGCGAGTTGCTGGGCCTTGGGATAATCTGCGGCTTGCAGCGCGGTATCTGCGAGCCGATAATAGGAGTCGGTGAGGCCGTGCACGACGCGGTTATAATCGACTTCCGTTGCCTTCGCGCGAGGAAGAATCTTGACGGCCTGTTCCAGTTTTGCGATGGCTGCGTCGTACTTGCCGTCGTAGTAGAGTTTCATGCCTTCCTGAGTAAACTGCTGGGCGGCATACTGCGCTTCCTTGCGGCGCATAATCTCTTCCTGAGCGGTCTGCTGGACGACGGAGCCGGTGGCAGGATGAGCGGTTGCCGGTTGTGGAGGGACGGGCACGGGTGCTGGCGCGGGCTGCGTCGCTTGCAGGGGAGGCGGATTCGTCGGCTGACTCAAATCGGCATCCTTGGCAGGCTCGAGATTTGTATTCACTGCCACGACGGTTTGTTCGGCGCGAAGACTGGATTGCGTGATCCAAATGCTGCCGATGAGCAGCGCGACAAACGTTATCCTCATAAGACGATTCTCCATTCGATTCCTCCACGCGGGATTGCTCCGCACGTGTCCGTCAGATACCTCGCCAGCGCCCTCGCAGCCTCCCCCAACGGTCGACACTCGGGACATTGTTTCGAATTATTCCTTGGGTACGCCTTGGGAGATGGTTTGCGTCTCCCCCGACTGTGTGTCTTTGATTAACATCTGGTTCTGAGTGATGTCAACGACAATGTAATTCTTGCCCACACATTCAAATTGTTGCTGGCGGCTGAGTTGCTGCTGTTGCGAACTTCCTCTGCACAGCACGATGGCCACGGGCTCCCGCTGTTCGGTGACCTGGTTGAGGACGAGCAGGATCGGCTCTTCACCTTCGTGCAGGATGGTCAGTTCCGAGATGTCCTTCTCTATCTTACGACCGAGGCTTGCGTCGTCCACCATGATCTTCTTTTGGTCGAACTTCGTGATGCGATACCCCGTGTCGCCAAATTGATCTTTGATGGGGTCGCCCACCTGGGAGACGAAAAACGTCCGTGCGCGTGTCAGGAAGTTGATCTGGAAGTTCCGGCCGTCTCCTGAATACTGCTTAAACAGCAGTTTGAAAGGTTGATGCTGCACCTGGATCAAGACGGGAAGGTTGCTGGTCAGCTGGTTCGTCGAAATGTCGGGTCCGGGCCGAGGAAGTGGGTTGTCAGAAGGAAACATTATGGGCGGGTTCGTCCACAACGGCGGTTGTGCCAGCTGTGCCATGGCATTGGTGTAGGACGTTAAGTCCATCGCTTGGACCACTTTGCCCTTTTGCACCTGGCGGTGCGGAGCTTCCTGGATTTCCTCGCTCAAGGAACTCACTTTGAAGGACAGATATGCTGCCGATGAGATGAGAATCAGCAAGGCGAGGGCCAGCACGATTTTTTCGTAGTGCTTTTTCAGCAGCAGCATCATGGACTCTTTTCCTTCTTGCTGTCCTCTTTAAGGCTGGGGAATTCCACAAGGTCAATGCGCGCCGTGACGATTAGTCTGTTCCGCTCGAGTGGCGAACCCGGTGCGCCGACGGATGAACTGGATGTCGAAGAGCGACCGGGCGTCGACGTGGCTGTACTCGCAGACTCCGAGGCGATTTTCAGATTCTTTACGGCGAAAAACCAGTCTGATTGAGACAAGCTGTTCAAGAACGCCTGCAACGATTTTGCGTTACAGGTGAACTGGATTTCAAACGGCATACTGTCATAAAGTCCCTTCGGATCATGGACGATCGGCATTAAAAGCGCATCCGCGCTGGTCGTTCCTGGTTCGACCTCGGTGCGATGGATTGCGCCGATGGCCTCAACGTTATTGCTGATGGCCATTAATGTGAGCTTTTGAGATACCAATAATTGTTTTGCGAGAAGCGCCAGGATCTGCTTGCAATCCTCCTGCCGAGCGGGGGGATTCCGGCAGGGGAAGGTTGACACGTAGCGACTGAAGCCGAAAGCAAACTGGTCCGGCGTGGACACGTGGGCATTGGTGGCTGCTTCGCTGAGCTGTTGCAAAATTTCGCGCAGGCGCTGGGAAAAATCCACCTCGTTCTGAAGATTAGAAATGCTGACGCTGTCGCGGCCCAGATCGTGTTGCAGTGATTTGAAGAGCCCCTGGAGTTGTTCCCGATCACGACGAAGCGCCAGTACATTCTGTGCGGACGGGTAGGGATTGATGCCCTGAAGCTGCTGCAATTGCGATTGTTGATCAGCAAGTTCGTCTTCTGTTTGCTGCTTTGCATTGGAGGCGCTGTGCTCGAACCAGATAATGACACCAAGCAACGCCACGAACACGGTGACAAAGATGGCGACAACCAGATGTCTCTTAAGCCAGCCAATATTCATGTTCAGAACGGGATCGGTTTTGCCAGTTTGGCCATGATGGTAAAGCTAAACGCGCTGCCCTTCTCCATCGGATTGGGAGGGCTGACGATTTCCACGGCGGACTTGTCGAAAAATGGAGATTCGCGAAGGTTCTTGGCAAACTCGTCGACCAGCAGCAAATCATTTCCGGTATGGTTCCCGCCGCCGTCAATGCGGATTTGCATGATTGCGGATGCCTTGGGTGCCGCTGGGGACTCCGGCGGTGGCGATGATTCGTCTGACTGTGAGGCCTGCCTGCGCCCTCGTCCGCCGCCGCGGGGAGCGCTTGAGGCTCCGGACATCGTTGGTTCCCCCGTATCCGGGCTCAGGGTCGTGATCCAGAGATTGGACGCGAGGCGCGAATTCAAATCCTGCAGGAACTCGGGCCACAATGACCGCTCCTGCACCAAACCCACAATCTGGTCGGTCTTGCCCTTCAATTCTGCCAACTGGCCCTGTTCCTTTTTAACTTTTTGATCCTGTCCCTGCAACGATTCCACCTGGTCCCGGACAGATTTTAGTTGTTGTTGCTCGAGTGACGCGACCTTATTTGTATAGGCCAGCCAGCAGAGAGGGACCAACAGTAAACAGACGGCAGCGCCGGCAAAATAGGGGCGCTTTTGCTCCATCTGCGCCCGGCCACGAACGCTCTGGGGCAACAGGTTGACCTCAAGGGGACATTCCGTAACCTTGCGTAGTCCTAGACCAACCACTTCGCCAAAGAAATGTGCGCACCGGGATAATTCCTCACGCGAAAGCGATGGATCCACTTCCACGTTGCGCAGAGGATTGAAATACTGAATAGGAATTTGGAATTTCTCTTCGAAAAATCGGTCGGTGTACGGAATGATCGAGCTACCACCCGACAACAACAACCGCAGGGGGGCGCTTCCATCCTGCTGGCCGCGATAGAAATTTACCGAGCGCGCCACTTCGGCGTGCAGGCGCGTCATGACGTTGCGAATGATCTTGCTAATGCGGGCCTGTTGCTCGTCGGCGGGCTCCTCATAAGCGCCTCCCAGCGCGACGAAACCCTTGCTCTTCTTCAATTGCTCCGCCTCCAGGAATGATACATTGAACTCGGCGGCAATGCTCTGCGTGATGGCGTTTCCAGCGATGGGGATGGCCCGCGAGAAAATCCGGTTTTTCTCGATGAACAACAGGTTGGTCGTGCGTGCGCCCATGTCCACAACCATGGTGCAGCCTTCGACGTCTCCCTCGTTGTAGCGGACGGCGTTGTACAGAGCCATCGGGGCGACGTCGACCATCTCGGTTCGCAGTCCGGCGGACTCAACGCCGGCATTCAGGTCTTCAATAATGTCGCTCTTGATTGCCAGCAGCACCACCTCCAGTTCGCCTTGTGCGGTATTGCCAATGAGCTGGTAATCCCAAATCACCTCGTCGATCGGGAAGGGGACGTTTTGCTGGGCCTCATATTGAATGATTTGGACAACCTTGTTTTCCTCCACCGGCGGCAACTTCACAAAACGCGTGAATACCGATTGTCCCGAGACACTGAAGATGACGTGGCTGGTGCGTATATTTTTCTCGCGCAGCACGTTGCGGATCGTCGAAACGACAAGCGCCTTACGATTCTCTTCGTGCTCGGGATCGATCCCCAGATCGGCGTAGTTGAAATTGGTCAGGCGCAGACCGTGCGTTTTGGACGGCTGAAATTCCGCAACCTTGATGGTCGCGGCGCCTATGTCCAAAGCTAAAATCCTGTCGGTGGCTAGCATCGTGGCTGCTGGGCTTGTA
>CAZAQZ010000290.1:0-4552 GCA_964487175.1 uncultured Verrucomicrobiota bacterium
CCCGGGCGTCACCGGCATGGGCCAATCGCCGGTGGGCAATGGCATTCTGTTGCTTCGCAAGTTTCGATCCATGGACAGCTTGAAGAATGTCCCGGTAATCGTTCTCACCGCACGGCGTCCGAATTTCCTGCGGGAAGAATCCTTTAAGTACGGCGCCACGGCATTCTTCCAGAAACCGGCAGATAACGAAGCATTGCTTTCCACTATCCGGAAGGCACTGGGCGAGTCGAGCAGAAATTGACAACGTGGGACACGGGCCGACCGATTCGCGAATGATCAGAGCACGGGAATTGGTTGGCCCTTCTCATCGATGGCCACGTAGACCACTTCGGCTTGCGTCACGCGAACGTCCTGGTGAGGCGGCTCGCCGCGCTTCGCATCCACCGTTACGCGCACCGTGATCGACGTGGCGCCGACCTTCAATGTCTCCGTGTAAAAACTGACCAAATCCCCAACCAAAACCGGCGCGATGAATTTCACTTCGTGCATTGCTACCGTTACGAGTTTTCGGTTTGAATGCCGGTGGGCCTCGACGACTCCGGCCTGGTCCACGTAATTCAAAATGACCCCTCCGAAAATCGTCCCCAGCGCGTTGGTGTCCTTCGGCATCATCACCACGCGAATCGCAGGCTGCAACTCCCCTTGGTTCGGCATCACCCTAGTATGCCCCATCGCTATCGTGATGACCAGTCTTTGGTGAACGCAACGCTGCCCCTCTTGACATTCGACGGTGACTGCGCGAAAGTGATCGCAGTCGCGTGAAAACCAGAACGATCAACTTTGCGGTCTGTTTGCTTTATGTCAGTGTAGCCCTCGTCTTTGGCTTTCTCCACGATCATCACGACCATGACGGCGACCAGGACAGCATTGAATCTGAGCACCACTGTGCAGCCTGCGCTTGGCAGGCTTGTGCCGCGACCGGTGTATCGGTCGTAGTCGTCGTCCCCGTTGTTGCTCTTTTTGTATCGTTAACCCTGTCATTCGAGTCGGTTTTGGTGCCGACATTTTTTTCGGCGGCTTCAGCCAGTCGCGCCCCTCCTGCCACCTCGGCATAACGCAGTTATCCAAGTCGCACCCGCTCGGGAAACGGGCTTGCACACTCAATGATCTGGATCACCAGACGAGTTGTGCCCCGAATATCACCGGGCCATCCAGCGCCTTTGAAGGGCTTGCACAGGAGGGTGCGACACTCACAGACCAAGAATGAACGGGTTCTCCTGCCCGCATTCCAGGCGCGTGAGCCTGTTAAACCAGGAGAGGAAACTTTATGGTAACTGAGAATGAAATTGAACTTCAAGCCACACGCCGTTCGGCGCGGCGAACGGGTGCGTCCCGTTCACGCTCGTGCCTGTTTCGCTGTTGTCGTGATCACGTCGTTGGTTTGCAACGCTTCCGTCCAGGCCCAAACCGACAATCCACCAGCCTCCACTTCTCCAGAAGCGGTCCAAATCACCAATCCACCGCCCGCGCTGCCTGTTGCGACAGTCGATACCAACAGTCCGTCCATCGCAACGGCTCCAGCGGCGGTCGAAACCAACAATCCACCGGCCGCAGTTGTCGTTCCGGTGACACCAACCAACAATCCGCCGGTCGCATCAGCCCCTGTGAACTCGCAAACCTCCACCAACGTAGCCAAGCTGCCTGAAGTGACCGTCTACGGCAAACTGGACAAGGCACGCAGCCAGATTGTGCCGGATCTGGGCGCGACTGCGTATTCCGTCAGCAAGGTGCAAATCGAGTCGGAGTCGCAAGGCGACAATGCACCTTTCAATCAGGTGATCTTGCGGGCACCGGGCGTGGCGCAGGACTCGGCAGCGAACGGGGATCTGCATGTTCGGGGCGAACACGCCAACTTGCAATATCGCATCAACGACGTGCTGTTGCCGGAAGGCATCACGGGGTTTGGGTTGGAACTGGATCCGCGATTTGCGGACAGCCTGGAACTTATCACCGGCTCGCTGCCGGCCCAGTACGGTTTCCGCACGGCGGGGATTGTGGACATTCATACCAAGAGCGGCGCGTTTGACACCGGCGGTGAAGCGGAAATGTATGGCGGCAGCTACGACACGTTGCGGCCGAGCTTTGAATATGGCGGCTCTCAGGGTAAATTGAATTACTTCATCGATGGCAGCTACGATCACAACGACCTTGGGATCGAAAATCCCACAGGCAACGCGACGGCGATCCACGACACGACGGATCAGGGCAAGATGTTTTCGTATATGTCTTACATCCTGGACGACACGAGCCGGATCAGCGTGCTGGGAAGCGCGTCGTACAGTAATTTTCAAGTTCCCAACGTGCCGGGAAATACGACAGCCGCGTTCCCGGGTGCACCCAGCCAGCCGGCCACGTTTAATTCGGCCGATTTGAATGAAAACCAGAATGAACAGAACTATTATGGCGTTGTGGCTTATCAAAAGTCGCTAGGCGACGTGAATCTTCAAGTCGCCGGGTATGGGCGGTACAGCGGCGTGCATTTCCTACCCGATCCTGTGGGCGACCTTTACTTCAACGGCGTGGCCAGCGACGTGGATCGAAAGCTCTACTCCGGCGGTTTGCAAGCCGACGCCAGTTTCGACATCAACGATCAGCACACGTTGCGTGGGGGGCTGATGATGTTGCAAGAAGTCCTTTCGGCTGATACGTCGACAACGGTCTATCCGACAAATGGCTTGGGCGGGGTAACGGGGACACTTCCTCCCATCGTGGACAACAGTCTGCAGCATGCTTTGTTTTACGGCGTGTATCTGCAGGATGAATGGAAGCTCACGTCGAAGCTTACCCTCAACTACGGGGCGCGTTTTGATGTGTACTCATCTTCGTTCGATGACGAGAATCAGCTCAGCCCGCGCGTCAACATGATCTACAAGGCGACGGACTCGACGACATTGCATGCAGGCTACGCCCGTTATTTCACCCCGCCACCTCTGGAAAACGTGCCGCCCAGCAGCGTGACGGCATTCAACGGCACGTCGAATGCCTCGCAGACGACGCAAGACGATCCCGTCAAAGCAGAGCGCGCACATTATTTCGACGCCGGAATCAGCCAGAAATTGGCGCCGGGATTGCAAGCCGGGGTGGACGGCTACTACAAGTACGCCCGCAACCAACTCGACGATGGATTGTTCGGGCAGAGCCTCATCCTCTCGGCGTTCAACTATGCCGAGGGACGGATCTATGGGGTGGAATTCACGTCGTCGTATGTCAAGGACGGCCTGTCGCTGTATGCCAATGTCGCTGTCTCCAGGGCGCAAGGCAGAGACTGGAGTTCGGCCCAGTTTCTATTTGATACGACCGACGCGGCCTACGTCAAAAATCACTGGATCTATCTTGACCACGACCAGACGGTGAGCGGTTCCTTCGGCGCTTCCTACGTATGGAACGAAAGCTTCGGCAGCACGCGGGCTTACGTGGACTCGCTTTACGGCAGCGGTTTAAGGGCGGATGGTGGCGGGACGGAGAACGGGTTGCCAACCGGCAATCTGATTCCCAACGGGACAACTGTTCCAAGTTACTATTCAGTGAACGTCGGAGTGGAGCAAAGTTTCAAAGTGAGAAAGAAACAGTCGTTAAAGGCCCGGCTCGACGTCGTAAACGTGACCGACAATGTTTATGAACTGCGCAACGGCAGTGGCGTCGGGGTCAACGCCGCTCAATTTGGTGAGCGCCGCGGCATCTTTGGGTCAATCGGTTATGCGTTCTAATAAGGGTACGAAGGCTGCATTGTGACTGCCAGCGAAACAACCCAGTTCGTCGGGCGACCGCCATCGGGCCGCCCGACGGACTTCGTGGCTCCCGTCGGCTTCGATGCGGATGATGACGTGTCACTCGTTGACGTGCTGACGCTCGTGGGCTGGATTGTTTGCCTGTCGGTTGGGGTTCTTGGGTTCGTTCTGCATTACTCGCGTCCGCATCGATCGGTCAAGGCGACTGAATCTGTCAAAGTCCAACGGCTGGTGGTGGAATTGAGCAAGGAGCCACCCGCTCCAGTTGAAAGCGAACGTTTGCCGGGCAACAAAGCCACTTCTACTGTGCCATTGCCGGCGGACGCCATGGCTCCGCCGCCGATTCCGGTTGCTGAACCCTCTTCCGCGATCGCATTCGCATTGCCGGTGGAAGGGGCGACACGAGTTGTTCCGCTTGACCAGGCGGGATATGCAAGACCTGCCCATCCCGCCCAGACCGCTCCCGTGCAACAGCTCACGTTTGGTCAGGGAGAAGGCCGGCAACCCTCGCCCGATTATCCCGCGCAGGCAATTCAGCAACATCAGGAGGGCGTCGTGGTTGTTCGACTCGTCGTCGGTGAAAGCGGCCAAGTCAGCTCGGCGGAAGCGATCGAGCCTTGTCCCTGGCCAATGTTGAACGAATCGGCTTTGCGGGCTGTCCGTCAATTATGGCGGTTTCCTGCGGGGCCCGTGCGTGTATACGATGTCTCCATCCGCTTTCAAATCACAACAGAGTAAGGAAAAGTGTACATTATGATCCATCCGCTAATTGCCAATGTCGTCGTGGACTTCTTCATCAAGGGTGGGCCGGTCATGTGGCCGAT
>CAZAQZ010000291.1:0-4516 GCA_964487175.1 uncultured Verrucomicrobiota bacterium
TGGATAGGAAAACGCCCTTCGGCTTATGCCTCATGACCTCGTCGGCAGTTGCCGTCGCAGGGACCACGTGAACGCGAAAGCCACGCTGGCGCAGCCGCCGCAGAATGTTGTACTTAATGCCGAAATCAAAGGCCACAATGGGAATGTCAGCCGCTGGCAACTCGTCGTTGTAACGCATGGTTCCGTCAAGACTGCGCTCGACTTTCCAGTTCTGACTCTGCTTGTCGTCAGGATCCCATACAAATGCCTCTCGATGGGTGACCTCTTTTACGTAATCGACGCCAAGAATCCCTTTCCAGTCCCGTGCCCGGGCAACGGCTGCCTTGTCACTGATATCTTCCGTCGAGATACATGATTTCATTGCCCCTTTGACGCGAAGAATCTTCGTCAACGCTCGCGTATCAACGCCCTGAATTGCGGCAATGCCGTTCTTCTCAAGATACTTTGGAAGCGATGATTCTGATCGCCAATTCGACGGTGCGCTCGAAAGTTGCCTTACCACGAATCCAGCGACATGCGGCCGCCAGCTCTCGACATCGGCTGAGTTGACGCCGCAGTTCCCGATTTCCGGACAGGTCATCGCGACGATCTGGCCCTTGTAGGAAGGATCGGTAAGGATCTCCTGGTAGCCGGTCATCGACGTATTGAAGACCGCCTCACCGCAGGTTGTGGCCTTCGCGCCAAACCCATCGCCGCGTAAAACCGTACCGTCTTCGAGCGCAAAAACTCCATTCATAAAATATGCAGTCCGTGAACCACGAGAGCCACAACCTGACCCTGGAACTTAGTTCCCCCGCCACACGGGTTTACCACCCACGATCGTGGCGATGGCCTTTCCCCTCAGCTCCCATCCGTGGAACGGAGTATTTCGCGACTTGCTCGCCGTTTGCGCAACATCGTATGTCCACTCTTCGTCGACGTCAATAATCGTCACGTCGCCATCGGCGCCAACCGAGAGCGTTCCTTTCGGCAATCGCAACAACCGCGCCGGATTGACCGTGAACTTTTCGATGAGCGCTGACAGCGTCAAGGCTTTCTTGTGGACAAGATCGAGGGACAACGCCAGCTCGGTTTCCAGACCGATAATGCCAAACGGCGCCAGGTCAAATTCGACCTCCTTTTCGTAGCTGCAATGTGGCGCGTGATCGCTGCCGATGCACTCGATGGTGCCGTCAGCCAGTCCTTCGATAAGCATCTCGCGGTCACGTTCCGTACGCAACGGCGGGTTCATTTTGAAATTCGTGTCGTAGGTCTTTAAGCACTCATCGGTCAATGTGAAGTGGTGGGGGCATGCCTCTGCGGAGATTTTCACACCGCGCTTCTTCGCTTCGCGGATTAATGCGACGGAACGCGCCGACGAAATGTGCTGACAATGAATATGCCAATCAGCCTGTTCTGCTAGCAGGATATTGCGCGCCACAATAATGTCCTCGCCGACCGCAGGCCAGCCGCGCAATCCGAGTACCGCGCTCCAGTACCCTTCATGCATCACGCCATCGGCGGCCAGATTGTAATCCTGGCAATGGTCCAGCACCGGCAGATCGAACATCTTCGCGTATTCCACAGCGCGGCGCATCAGTTCGTTGTTCTGCACGCAATGACCATCGTCGGTAATGGCGACCACTCCAGCCTTCTTCAACGAACCAATCGGCGCCAGTTCTTCGCCTTTCAGTTCCTTGGAAATCGCGCCCGTGGGAAATACATTCACGCACGCTGCTTCGGCCGTGCGTTGTTTGATGAAGGCGATGGTGCCCGTGTTGTCGGCGGTGGGCGACGTGTTCGGCATGCAGACCACCGAGGTAAACCCGCCGCGCGCCGCGGCGCGTGTCCCGGTCTCAATCGTTTCCTTGTCACTGCGGCCGGGTTCGCGCAGATGAACATGCAGATCGATCAATCCGGGCGTGACGACCTTGCCTGTCGCGTCGATGACTTCGGCATCGGCCGGTGCACTCCCGGCGATCCGGCCCTCAACGATAAAAATGTCGCGCACGGCGTCGATGCCATTGGCGGGATCAATCACTCTGCCGCCTTTGAGATGGAGTGATTTCATGATTCTGAAATGTTCCCTCCGGCACAGAGAAACAAGACCGCCATGCGCACGGCGAGCCCGTTGGTGACCTGCTCCAAAATCACCGAGCGTTCGCAATCCGCGATATCGCTGTCGATTTCCACGCCGCGATTGATCGGGCCGGGGTGCATGATGAGTGAGTCCGGTTTGAGCCGCGCAAACCGTTCCTTATTCAGGCCGAACATGGCCGTGTACTCGCCGATGCTCGGAAACATGGTCTTGCGCTGGCGCTCGTGTTGAATGCGCAGCAGGTTGATCACATCAGCGTCGCGAATGGCTTCCTCGATGTCATATGTGACCCGGCAGCCGAATTGTTCAAACACGCGCGGCACCAGCGTGGACGGGCCGGCCAGCGTCACGTGCGCGCCGAGTTTGGTAAGCAACAGGATGTTCGAGCGCGCAACGCGGGAATAGAGAATGTCGCCCAAAATCGTGACGTTGAGACCTTCAATCCGCCCGCGTTTCTCGCGGATTGTGTATGCATCGAGCAACGCCTGCGTCGGATGCTCGTGCGCCCCGTCGCCCGCATTGACAATGCTCGCCTTGAGGAGTCTCGCCAGAAAATGCGCCGCTCCCGCCGCCGAATGACGGATCACGATGATGTCGGCATTCAGCGCCTGGAGATTCAAGGCGGTGTCCTTCAGTGTCTCGCCTTTGACGAGGCTCGAGGCAGTCGTGTTGATATTGATGACATCCGCGGACAGCCGCTTGGCCGCCAGCTCGAAACTGGTACGCGTGCGCGTGGACGGTTCGATGAACAAATTGACCAGTGTCTTGCCGCGTAACGAGGGAACCTTTTTCACCGTCCGTTCGCCGACCTCCTTGAACGCCGCAGCGGTGTCCAGCACCAGATTGATTTCCTCCACAGACAATTCCTGGATGCCCAGCAAATCTTTGTGCCGCCAGTCAGCTTTCATTTTTCCAGTACCACCTCGTCTTTGCCGTCCACCTCGGCCAGTCGGACGCGGACGCGTTCCTCCAGCGCCGTCGGCGCGTTTTTCCCGATGAAATCGGGTCGAATCGGCAATTCTCGATGACCGCGATCGACTAAAATCGCGAGCTGAATCCGTCGCGGCCGGCCAAAATCGGTAATTTCATCGAGGGCCGCGCGAATCGTGCGTCCGGTGAATAGTACGTCGTCCACCAGCACGATGGTTCTATCGTTCACGTCGAAACTGATGTTCGATGGACCAACTTTCGGAGGCGTGTTGTGCAGCGCGAGATCATCGCGGTGCATCGAGATATCGAGTTCGCCTGTGGGCAGATCGCGTCCCAGAATGGATTTCAGTTTTGCGGCAAGCCGGTGCGCCAGCGGGACCCCGTGCGTGCGGATGCCCACGAATGCGAGTCCATCCTCTTGCGGGTTCCGCTCGACGATCTCGTGAGCCATGCGCGTGAGTGCGCGGTCCACAGCAGCGGCGTCCATGATGACCGTCGCGCTCATGGCACAAAAAAGACCGCCCACCCATGTCGGGCGGACAGTCCGGTAATCTTCGAGTGTGTCACTGCTGCTCCTTGCGGACCTCACTGGGCCCGCTTAAAGGTGCGACTTTGTTCAACGACTCTTACGTTCGATCAGGACCGCGATTCTTTGCGGTGTCTTCGCCAATTCGAGCGGTGCTTCACGATCCAATCCAGCAACGCTCGTTCAAATCCGATATCGTAGCCGGCTTTTTCGCTCTCCAACCACTTGTGGCGCAATATTTCTTCCCGCTCAGCCAGGAACTCGCGATACAGCGCGGAGTTCATGACCATAGCCTTGGAGTCTGCATTCATGTCGCGCTTCTCACTCACGTCTACTGCTCCCACCCTATTCCCATCGTGTAGGAAAACGTTATCATAAACGGTTTTCTAAGGCAATATTCAAATCCGACTCAAAAGTAGCCAAATTCGTCATTGCGACTGCCTTGCAAGCCTTATTTTCCCTCAATTTGATGCCCTGATGCCCGTTCGTGTTTCACGGTCAATTGTAGGATTTGATCCAGCGATTTGGTCGGACGCCACCCCATCAACTGGTAGATTTTGTCGATGCTCGGCACGCGCCGCCGCATGTCCTCGAACCCTTTGGCGTACGCCTCATCGTACGGAATCAATCGCAGCTCCGACCGGCTCTCTGTCAATTGTCTTACCCGCCGGGCCAGTTCCAGAATCGTTACTTCCTCCGTGCTGCCGATATTATAGATCTGCCCCATCGCGCGCGCCTGCTTGGGCAAGTCCACCAGTGCCCGCACCACGTCGGTCACATGGCAAAAACAGCGCGTCTGTTTTCCGTCGCCATGGATCAGGAGCGGCTCATCTCGCAACGCCGCCTGCACGAACCGCGGCACCACCATTCCGTAGCGGCCTGTCTGGCGCGGGCCGACCGTGTTGAACAATCGCACGACGAACACCGGCAATCGCTTCTCGCGCAGATACGCCAGCGCAAGGATCTCATCCAACAGTTTCGAG
>CAZAQZ010000292.1:0-1202 GCA_964487175.1 uncultured Verrucomicrobiota bacterium
TCACGGAGTCGGACATTTTTCGCGCCCTGACCGAAGTGCTTACCCAGCGGGATGACTCCGTGCGGATCACGTTCGATCTGACGGAGAGGGAAGACGTCCTCTCATTTTTGGCGGAAATGACCCGCAAATACGGCCTGACCTTGCTGAGCTTCATCTCGTTTCACGAGGGAGAGCGGCGCATGGCTGTCGCGGCCGTCCGTGGCAAGCAGGTGGAGGATTTGGTGAGGGAACTGTGGAGCTCCGGCCATCGCGTTGTCAGTGTCCTTCGGTCCTCGGACGGAAGTTGACGCCCCCCCCGACAAGGGCCTTACCGAATCCGAACCTACGGAATCGTTTCGCGCGTGAGTTTCGTCAGCGTCTTCCACATCTGCTCGGGCTTTTCGCATTCGAGCAAGGATTTGCGGGCGTCAGTTTCGCTGAAGGTGCGTACCAAACCAGCCAACAGACGCAGGTAAAACGCGCTGGCGGCCGTGGGAATGACGATGAAAAAGATGATCTTGCTCAGGTGACCGTCCGTTCCGCCGAAATCGATGCCCTTGTCCTTCAGGCCGAGCGCGAAGGTGAGCCCTCCGCCCTCGACGTTGCGCACGTGCGGGAACGCGAGGCCGTGATCCAGCGCCGTGCTCACGATCGCTTCACGGTGAAGCGCAAGATCCGAGACCCCGGAGGGGTCCTCGATGAATCTGTGTTCCGCGAGCTGCTTGACCAATTCAGCGACAGCTTCGTCGCGCGTCTTGGCTGCGAGCGCGGGGACCATCAATTCCGGCGCCGAGAAGCGCGCGATGCCCACGTGTGCCGGGCGTTCCGTCCCGGGCTCCTTTTTGGGCTGGCGTGGCAGACCTTCCTGGTAATAAAGAAATCTTCCGCAGTGCGGGCAATAATGAATGTCCTCCGCGGCGCGTACGGCATTGATCAACGCGTGCGGGATCGCCAGTCCGCACCGGGAACAATTCCCGTTGATGATGGGCACCACGGCCAGCGGGTACCGTTGCTGCAACCGCCCGTATCGTTCCGCGATCTCCGGCGGCAGCTGCTGCAGGATATCGGTAATCGCCTGCTCGAGTTTGCCCAGGGGTGCTTGCGGACTCACGGCCCGCTGCTCCGCCAGGGCGAAGTTTAATTCCTGCAACTGGATCAGCTGATTCAAAACGCTTTTCATTTCATTTCCTGTTCGTTGAACTACGAACAGATAGTAAAGCATT
>CAZAQZ010000292.1:1212-4509 GCA_964487175.1 uncultured Verrucomicrobiota bacterium
TGCGACCGCTCGCAAATTGAAAAATACGACTCCGTTCGCAACGCCTTGCTCGTGCGAGCCGGAATCTGCTACAGTTCATTGCGATGAAGAACCTGGTGCTGGTAGGATTCATGGGCAGCGGCAAGACAAAGGCGGGCACTCTCGTCGCCCACCGCCTTGGCATGACCTTCGTGGACATGGACACATTGATTGAGCAGCGCTTGGGACTGACGGTTTCCATGGTATTTGAGAAAAGGGGGGAGGCGTTCTTCCGACAGCGTGAACGCGAGCTGGTTCGTGAACTCACGGCCAGGCAGGGCCACGTCATCGCCACCGGCGGCGGAATCGTGCTCGATCCCAACAATGTTCGTGATCTCGGCGGCAGCGGCATCGTCATTTGTTGTTGGGTGGACGCGCGTGTCGCCTATGAGCGCACCAAGAGCACGAACCACCGCCCGTTGCTGGGCGAAGCCGGCGCCGACCGCTTTACGCGCATCGAATCGCTCCTGCGCGAGCGCGAACAGCTCTACAAGGCCATCCCGAATCGTATCGACACCTCGTCTATGACCGTTGAGCAACAGGCCGATGAACTCGTCCGCATCTACAATCAGCAGACCCGTGACACGGGCCACAGAGATTAAGCAACGAGCCCTAGCGCTCGGCTTCGATCTGGTGGGAATCACCACCGCAGAGCCGCCGCCGCACGCGGAGCAGTTCCAGCACTGGCTCGGGAAGAATTTTCACGGCGAAATGGGTTATATGGCGAAAAACACGCCGAAACGCCTCGCACCGTCAGACATTCTCCCTAACGTCCGCTCCATCATCGTCGTCGGGTTGAATTATTACACCGGCGATCATAGCCACACGGGGCGTATTGCGCGTTATGCCTGGGGAACGCGCGATTATCACGACATCATGGTGGGTAGGCTCGATCAACTCGCCGCCGCCATTCGTGAACTAGGCGGCGCTGGCACGCAAACGAAAAGCTACGTGGACACAGGCCCCATCATGGAACGCGATCTGGCTCAGCGTGCCGGCATCGGTTTCATCGGCAAACACACCAATCTCATCAGCCGCCAGCTCGGCAATTGGATCTTTCTCGGTGAAGTGCTCACGACCATGGAGCTTCCACCGGACGCACCCGAGCGAGAGTATTGCGGCACATGCCACCGCTGTATCGATGCTTGTCCAACCCGCGCGATCGTCGGCCCCTACCAACTCGACGCGCGCCTGTGCATTAGCTATCTGACGATTGAACTCAAAGGATCGATCCCCGTCGAATTGCGCCCGCTCGTTGGTGATCGCGTCTTCGGTTGTGATGATTGCCTCGAGGTTTGCCCGTGGAACCGGTTTGCGCGCCAATCTCCGGTGCGCGAATTCCGGCACCGCGACATGCCGCCGTTGATTGAGTTTTTGTCATGGGACGAACAGAAGTTCCGCGACTTTTTCCGTGGCACGCCGATCTTGCGCATCAAACGACGCGGGTTCCTGCGCAACGTTTGCGTCGCACTCGGCAACGTCGGAAACGAGTCGGCATTTCCCGCACTGCTGGCCGCGCTCGACGATTCCGAACCCCTTGTGCGGGAGCACGCTGCGTGGGCGATTCAGCAGATTCGGCGAAGGTCTTCGGGCACAATGGCTGCTTGAATGATTCGATGATGGCTCGATTCAGGAGGCGCTTGGGATGTTGGTCCTTTATACCCTGACTATTTTTGTGGGGGCGGTGCTGCTGTTTCTCGTGCAACCCATGGTGGCGCGGATGGTGTTGCCGCTCCTCGGGGGTTCGCCGGCGGTGTGGAACACGGCGATGGTGTTCTATCAGGCCGCATTGTTGGGTGGCTACGCCTACGCACATTGGTCAACACGCAAGTTTGGCGTGAGGCGCCAGGCGATCATTCATTTCTTCGTTTTGCTTCTGCCGTTGATTGTGTTGCCGATTGCCATCCCGAAAGGGTGGACGCCGCCCACGACGCATAATCCCATCCCTTGGCTGCTCGCGCTCCTGACGGTGGCCGTTGGCCTTCCATTCTTCGTCGTCTCCGCAACGAGTCCCTTGCTGCAACGATGGTTCTCCGCAAGCGGTCATCGAGGGGCGGACGATCCGTATTTTTTGTATGCGGCGAGCAACTGTGGAAGCTTGCTGGCGTTGGTGGCGTATCCGGCATTGATTGAACCGCATTTACGCCTCAGCGAGCAAAGCCGGTGCTGGATGGTCGGATACGGTTTGTTGGGAGTACTGACCCTTGCCTGCGGGTTGTGGCTGCGTCGGACTGCGATGCATGCGGCAACGGTGAGCGGATTCGCCCCCGACGCGTCTCAGCTGGAGAACCTGTCTGTGCGGCGCCGGCTTCGTTGGTTGATGCTGGCGTTTGTGCCGTGCAGCCTGATGTTGGGCGTGACGACGTATATCACCAGCGAGATCGCCCCGATCCCGTTGCTGTGGGTGATCCCCCTGGGGGTTTACCTTCTGACGTTCATTCTCGTGTTCGCCAAACGGCGGCTGCTCCCGCACAAGTGGATGATTGCCGCGTTGCCGTTTGCTGTGGCGGCGGTGATGTACACCCTGGTCGCTCGTGTGTTGCAGCCGATCGGCGGGCTGATCGCGCTGCACTTGGTCACGTTGTTTATCGTGGCAATGGTGTGTCACGGTGAACTCGCTAATGACCGTCCCTCGCCTGCTCATCTGACCGAATTCTATCTCTGGATGTCGGCAGGCGGCGTGGTTGGCGGCATGTTCAATGCGCTGCTGGCGCCGTTGATCTTTTCCACGGTGGTGGAATACCCGTTGTCACTCGTACTGGGTTGTCTGCTCATGCCGGGCCGTGGCGCGAACGTGCGCGGATTGCGCGGGAGGCTGATTGACGCAGGAGCCGCCATATTCCTCGGCCTGCTCGCGGCAGTGTTGCTCATGACCCTGCGGGACAAGACAAATTGGTCCCTCGACTGGGCGAAGGCGCTGATGTATGGGTTGCCGATTGCGCTGTGCCTCGTATTCCTGCGCAGGCCGGTGCGGTTTGGGCTGGCGATTTTCGCGGTGCTGGTGGCCAGCTGGCTTGTGCCTGGATATCAGAACCGGGCGATGACCGTGGAACGGAGTTTTTTTGGAATTCATTACGTCAGCCTCGCCCCCTCGGGCCAGTATCATTGGCTGACCCACGGCAACACAATCCACGGGGTGCAAAGCCTCGATCCGGCGCGACGTGATGAACCGCTCGCTTATTTTACGCGGTCGGGGCCGTTCGGCCAGGCATTTGCGGCATTGGACGGCGCAACAAAGAAGCGGGTCGGCGTGATCGGGTTGGGGGCCGGCACTCTCTC
>CAZAQZ010000293.1:0-4489 GCA_964487175.1 uncultured Verrucomicrobiota bacterium
GGTCTCGTGCATCAAGCCGATATCCACACCAAAGACGTTTTTGTTGCTGCCGTAGATGTTTAGTCGCAGCCCTGTGATCGATTCATTTTCGGGCACCAGCTGTACGGTTGGAACCAGCGCCAATTGGATCGGTTTGGTGACGTCAGTATCTATTGTTGCCGTCGTTGCGCTGGCTGGCGGATTCCCGTCCGCGAAGAGGTTCGCCGCCGTCAAAACGGCCATGCCCACCACGACTGCCAGGATTCTCACTGCTTTCATCGACTGCCTCCTTATTTATTCAGTTTCAGTTTGCCGGGTTCCCCTCCCGTGAACCTCCACCCCTTCTCCGTGTCAATTCCCCCCAATCTGCCTTCCTGCCCGCCAATGTCAAGCCGCGAGAGCAATGGGAAACCGTCGGTTTTCCCTGCAAACGCCTATATTTGCAGAAATGAAACAGGCGTTTGAATCTTCAGACCCCTGACGCGTCTAAACCGGTGGAGAAAGAAAGGGCCACATGAGAAAAGGCATATATATGGTTTTACTCTTACCGGGGTTGGTCGGATCGACGGTGTACGGGAGGATGTCGACGGATACGGGATCCGATGACGGGCTTGCGGCGCCATCCAGACACGGCGAACGCACTGGGATTGTCGTTGCCGATGCACCGCGCAATCAACTCTACCAGCATCCAGTCACCCCGGTCCAAGCCGGGTCGGGCGCCTCGCGGGGTTCCGCATATCCGGGAGATTTTCGTGATCCACGCGCAGGCTGGCGCGGAGGAGATGGACATCGTGACAGAAACTTCCGTCATGATCGTGTGCAGACGACGTTCGTCTTTGTGAGTACCGCGCCATTCTATTATTCCGATTACTACGCGAATGCTCCCACGGTCGACCAGGCTACGGACAGCTACTATCAACCGGGTTACCAATGGGGCGTGGCATTGAGTCAATACAGCGTGACATGGGACCAGTTGATCGCGTACTTGCAGGACTATATCCTGAATGCTTCTCCGACGGCGCAGGATGCGTTCCGTAGCGGGTTTATCGACGGGTTCGGCGGAAGCGGCCCGGCGACGTTCGACCACGCGATGCAGGTCGCCTCCAGCCAATAGCACTCTCTGTGCGTGGCTGGATAGACGCTTCCCGGGCGCGAAGCTTGCATCGACAATTGGCGGGTTTTCGGCCATATTAAGGGCGCTATGGCAAAGCGGCTCGCACAAATTGTCGATCACCTGGTGGACTCGTTCCACAAATATGGCGGGATCAATCATCTTGATGGCGCCAATCTTCCGTCGCGCGATGCGGTTGTTGAGATCACCCGGGACCTGTTGCGGGTGGTGTTTCCGGGTTTTTACGACAAGGACCCGATTCATTCCGCCCAGATCGCCGAATACACCTCTGAATTGATCTCGTCCATCGCGCGTCGATTGGAGAATGAGGTCCGTAAAAGCCTCGAGTACCGGCCCTGCGAGGACTGCGACCGCGACGACCTGGCAGGTACGGCGGCACGGTTAACACAGGAGTTTCTCGAGGACCTGCCGAACGTGCGCGCGATTCTGCAAACCGATGTGACCGCCGCTTACGAGGGCGATCCCGCGGCCATCAGCAACGAGGAAATCATTCTCGCCTATCCGGGGATCGAAGCGGTGGCGGTGCAGCGCATCGCGCACGTGCTGTACAAGCGTCACGTGGCATTGATCCCGCGCATCATGACCGAATGGGCACATAACAAGACCGGCATCGACATTCATCCTGGCGCGGAGATCGGCCCGCACTTTTTCATCGATCACGGCACGGGCGTCGTCGTCGGTGAAACGACGGTGATCGGCAAACGTGTGAAGCTTTACCAGGGCGTGACTCTGGGCGCAAAAAGTTTCCCGAAGGACGAAAAAGGCCGCGTGGTCAAAGGCATCAAACGTCACCCCAACATCGAAGACAACGTCACGATTTACGCTGGCGCGACCATCCTTGGCAACGTCACAATCGGCCACGACTCGATCATCGGAGGCAATGTCTGGCTGCTGGAAGCTGTGAAGCCAAACACCGTCGTGTATCAGGAAGGCGGCAAGACGATCATGCACTCGGCTGCCGCTGACCGCGGTCGGATGCTCGGCCAATCGCACGGCGCGGACATTTAACAAGTTGATGCGACGCATCTACGCAGACCACAACGCGACCACCCCTCTTCATCCCCGGGTGTTTGAGGCGATGCTGCCCTATCTACGCGAGCATTTCGGCAATGCCAGCAGCGTCCATATATTTGGAAGAGAGGCTCGTGCCGCGATCGATGATGCGCGGGTGCGCATGGCGAAGCTTCTTGGCACACAGGAAAGCGAGATCGTCTTCACCGGTGGCGGCACGGAGGCCGACAATACGGCGATTTTTGGGGTCGTGCGGGCGCAAGCGGACAAAGGGCGGCATGTCGTCACCAGCAGCATTGAACATCATGCCGTTCTTCACGCCTGTCAGTATTTGGAAAGGCGCGGCGAGTGCGAGGTCACCTGGTTGCCGGTCAGCCAGGATTGCCTGGTGGATCCAACCGATTTGCGCAAGGCGATCCGCAACGACACGGTGCTCGTTTCCATCATGTCCGCCAACAACGAGACCGGCACGATCCAGCCGGTCAAGGAACTGGCGGCGATTTGCCGCGAACGCGGCGTGCCGTTTCACACGGATGCCGTGCAGTCGTACGCCAAGGTGCCGGTGAATGTGAATGACTGGGGTGTCGATCTTCTTTCCATTGCCGCGCACAAGTTTTACGGGCCCAAAGGCGTCGGAGTGTTGTATGTGCGGCGCGGCACAAAATTCGATCCACTATTGTTTGGCGGCAGCCACGAAAACGAGCGGCGGGCAGGGACTGAGAATGTCGCGGGCATCGTCGGCATGGCGAAGGCGGCAGAGTTGGCGATGGCGAAGATGAGTGAAGAACAAAGCCGATTGTTCGGACTCACCGAACGCCTCGCCGCCGGCATCACAGGGCAGATCGGCGGGGCACATCGCAATGGACATTTCAAACTGCGGATTGGGAACACGGTGAACTTCAGTTTCGAGGGCTGCGAGGAGGAGGGCTTGCTGCTTGGGCTGGATCTGGAGGGTGTCGCGGTTTCGAGCGGCTCCGCTTGCGCCGTGGGCTCGTTGGAGCCGTCACATGTGCTGAAGGCGATGGGAGTACCCCACGAATTGGCGCGCGCCGCCGTTCGTTTCTCGCTGGGTACGGACAACAAGACCGAAGACGTGGATTTGATTCTCCAGGCAACCGCGCGCGTCGTAGAACGGCTACGGTCGTTTGCCGCCAAGGCGTGATGCCTGCGAAACTGCAGGCCAAACGCCGGCTGCTTGCGCTCGGCCTCGTGGCACTGGTGTTATTCGTCACACTGAACGTGGTTGCCTATCAGCACGGGTTCAATTGCCTTCGAACACAATCCGGTAACGTACGCGAGCGCGGTGACGTGTCCCGCGCTGGTGCTCGACGGCGAACACGACCCGTGGGTCATGCCGGCGGAGGCCCGATCAGTGGCGTCAGCGATGCGCGGCCCAACACAGTGTTATATTTTCAAGAATGGCGGACACTGTGGCTATTGGTGGGACGTGCCTGATGAATACCGCAGCGTCGTAAGCGAGTGGCTGGCGACAATTCCGGCTAATCGAAGAAGCGATACCGGAAAATGAACCACAAGGCCGCGATGCCGTCCTTCCAGCCGATTTTCTTGCCCTCGGAATAATCACGTCCGGAGTAGGTGATGGCGGTCTCGTAGAAGCGGTAGCGGCGGCGGGCAAGCTTGGCGGTCAACTCCGGTTCGATCCCGAACCGGTTCGACGTCAGGTTGAGGCCTTCCGCACATTTGTGTTTGAACACCTTGTAACCTGTCTCCATGTCACTGAGGTTCAGATTGCAAAACATGTTGGAGAGCAGGGTCAGAAACCTGTTGGCCATGAAATGCCAGAACAGCAGCACGCGGTGCGTACTGCCCAAAAACCGCGAGCCATAAACCACGTCCGCGCGACCATCAAGGATCGGCTTAAGCAATTGCGGATAATCCACCGGGTCGTATTCCAAATCTGCGTCCTGAATAAGCAGAATGTCTCCCGTGGCGTGTCCGAGCGCTGTGCGGATGGCGGCGCCCTTGCCGCGGTTGTGCGGATGAGAGGTGACCTTCAACCCGCCGGATCCCACCATTTTTTTCAGGATGTCGCCGGTGCCATCGATGGAGGCGTCATCCACCAGAATGATTTCCTTTTCCAAGCCGCAGGAGTTGGCAGAGCGCACGCGTTCGATCACCAGTTCGACCGTACGGGCTTCATTGAACACGGGAATCAGGATTGAAAGCTTCTTGAAGTCTTCGGACATCGGGCGCAACGTACCAAAGAACATTGCAATGGCTCAATGTAAAAAGCAAAATCTCGTGGCAATTGTGCCGGTGACGTGCTAACGTACCGGCTTTGAACACAGGCCGATCAAGGGCGGGTTAGCCAAGTGGTAAGGCGGGAGTCTGCAAAACTCCTATCGT
>CAZAQZ010000294.1:0-4465 GCA_964487175.1 uncultured Verrucomicrobiota bacterium
AACACTTGGATCAATGCCGGCAGCGGAAAATGGGAGACGTCCGGCAACTGGAACCAAGGCGCGCCTTCCCTCACTCAGTCCGGCTGCCTGATCCCCAACGACAATATTATCGTTTCCCTGGACAGCGTGACGGCCGGATTTCCCAGCACGCTGACGGTCAGTAACCTCACAATATCCGGTTCGGGCGGCCCCCCCAACACATTGTCCATCGCGATGAACAATCCCAGCGCGGCGTTGCAGTTGTTGGACGGGCTGGCGCTCAGTGCGGGAGCGGGAGTTTATATTTCCAACTCCATGCTGATCGTGGATATCACCACGGCGGGCAAATCGAATGTCTTCGACGGTCCGGTGACAATCGCCAATGGCGGTACGTTGCTGGTGGCGACAAACTCGACCACCTACATCGGCAGCGCCAGCGGTGCCAGCGGGCAGTTGACCGTAAACGGCGGCGGGCTCGCGAAGTTTCCCACATTGACGCTCGGCAAGACCAACAACTCTGTCGGAAATGTCATCGTTACCGGCGGCTCGCTGTTGACCACCAGCACCTTGTACATCGGCTACTCGGGAACCGGAGCCATGACGGTCAGCGGCGGCATCGAGTCCAACCGGGTGACAACCGTCGGCGGACGTAGCGGAGTCGTTACCAACAGCGCTACAGGAACGTTGACGGTGTCCGGGGGCACGTTCTATTCGCAGTTGGGAACGTTTATCGGTTATAACGCGGGCGCGACCGGCACGGTGTGGGTCACCGGCGGGACGAACGTATTCGGGTCTTCCACCGCCATCGGTGTGAGTGGTTCCGGCCAGATGATCATTTCCAATGGAGCGAACACGATGTATTACCCGACCATCCCCTTTGGGGCCGCAGTGGCGACGGTGGGCACGTTCACGTTGGCTGGCGGCAACACGACGGCGTACCAATTGCAGATCGGCACCATCTATACGAGCACCGGGGTGGTATGGATGACCGGAGGCACATTCACCCTGACGCCTTTCAGCAACGCGACCGTCTTTGTGGGTTACACTGGCACAGGACTGATGAGCATTTCCAACGGCACGCTGACGACACTCAATCTCGTCGTGGGATTTGGCTCGTACGGGACACTGACCATCGCCGGCAGCGGTCTCGCGTCGGTGTGGAGCAATGTGGTGGTGGGACTTGGTGGAACGGGCAACTTATGGATCAACGGCGGCCAATTGCTGGCGCCAACCGCAACGTTGTCCAACGGTTACTATGGGACCGGGCAAATCACAATCTCCAACGGAGCAGCAGTTTTCGGGGACGCCGAGATTGCCTCTGGACCGCCGGCCTCAGGGGCACTAACGATAGCCGGTGGCTCGTTCACGGCGCTGGCGGACCTGATCGTGGGTAATTGCAGTACAAATTCCACGGGCACGGTCGTGGTCGCATCCGGCACCATTTTTGTCACCAACGCCACGCACACGGCTTACATTGACGTGCGCAACGGCACATTCGTTGTCAGCGGCGGGACGCTCGTCGCCGACAAGCTGTTCATGACCAATGCTTGCGGGACGTTCATCCACAATGGGGGCAACGTGTCAATTGGGACGATGGTACTCGATCCGAATCTCAGCGCCACCGGCGATGGATTGCCAAATTGGTGGAAGGAGCAGTACGGTCTCGACCCGCTTTCCACCAACGGCGTGAACGGCGTCAACGGAGATCCCGATGGTGACGGCATGTCCAACCTGGAGGAGTTTCTTGCAGGCACCAACCCGACGAACAGTGCGTCGTCGTTGCACGTCACCAGCGTCGTGCGGACGGGCAACGACGTGCGAGTGACGTGGGCGACCGCGGGCGGTCACACCAACGTCGTGCAGGCCGCTCCCGATCTGAGCGGCAGTTACAGCAACATCAGCCTGAACGTCGTCATCACGGGTAGCGGCGACACCTCGACCAACTACCTGGACACCGGCGGGGCCACCAACGGCCCGACGCGCTTTTACCGCGTCCGGCTTGTGCCGTAACCGGGCCTTTGTTCTTGCCAGGACAATCGTTTTCGGGTAGTTAGCCGTATACCTCCCTGTGAATTTGCCTTGTTCAAAGGGCCTTGTCGCGTATCTATCGGTGGGTGTCCTGGCGTTGGCATTCGCCATTACCACGCCTGCCCGCGAGGCGCAAAGACAGGTACTATACGGTCACGTACCGACCGTAGTGGCGCGCTTGCAGCCAGTAGGCCGCTTGCCGGGTGCGAATCACTTGAATCTGGCGATTGGGCTGCCCTTGCGCAACCAGGCAGCACTGACCAATCTGCTCCAGCAGATCTACGACCCGGCCAGTCCCCAATACCATCAGTACCTGACACCGGAGCAGTTCACGGAGATGTTTGGTCCGACAGAACAGGATTACCAGGCGGTCATCGACTTCGCAAAGGCCAATGGGTTTCGGGTGACGGGTACGCACCCCAATCGCCTGTTGTTGGACGTGGAAGGGACCGCCGCGGACGTTGAGAAGGCCTTTCAGGTGACGATGCTCCTGTACCAGCACCCGACGGAAGCGCGCACGTTCTACGCGCCAGATGTCGAGCCCTCGGTCCCATCCGGCCTGAAGATTCTCGATGTGAGCGGGCTTAACAGTTACAGCTGTCCGTATCCCAAGTCTCACATCGGCCGGTCAGCCAGTCAGCCGCTTGCGGTGAAACCGAACTCCGGCTCGGGACCGGGCGGCAACTTTATGGGATACGATTTCCGCGCGGCTTATGTCCCGGGCACATCCCTCGACGGCACCGGGCAGAGCATCGCACTCGTGCAGTTTGATAATTATTATGCAAGTGATATTACCCAGTACGAAGCGATGGCCGGGCTGCCGAATGTGACACTGACAAATATCCTCCTGGATAGTTACACTGGGACCATCGGGTCCGGGAATCGCGAGGTGTCGTTGGACATTGAAATGGTCATTTCCATGGCGCCGGGAATAAACAAGGTCATTCTCTACGAAGGCAACCCCGCCGTGGGTTTTTTCATTCCCAACGATGTTCTGAACCGCATCGCCACGGACAATGCCGCCAAACAGATCAGTTGTTCCTGGGGGTGGAACGGTGGCCCCAGCGCGTCGACCGACAATATCTTCATGATGATGGCCGCCCATGGTCAGTCGTTCTTCGTGGCCTCCGGTGACACCGATGCGTATCCCCCCGGAGCAGTCGACGACCCGAGCCAGTTCGGCGCGCCCTCCGACAACGCCTACGTCACGAGCGTTGGCGGAACCACATTGTCAACGAGCGGCCCCATCAGCAACTGGGTCTCGGAAACCGTTTGGAACTGGGGGGTTGAATTCTTCCCCTACAACAACGGCGTCGGCAGCAGCGGCGCGATCAGTGCCCACTATGCAATCCCGATTTGGCAACAGGACGTCAGCATGACCAACAATCAGGGATCAACAACCATGCGGAATATGCCCGATGTGGCCCTGACGGCTGATCATGTTACTGTCCTGTACAACAACGGGACCACGAACTGGGTCGGTGGCACGAGTTGCGCGTCGCCCTTATGGGCGGGTTTCGCGGCGCTGGTGAATCAGCAGGCGGCGGCCACAGGGTTGCCGCCCGTCGGCTTCCTCAACCCGGCTCTCTATACCATCGGCAACGGGCCGAGTTATCCCTCCTGCTTTCACGACATCACCACTGGGAATAACACCTGGACCAACAGCCCCAGCGCGTTTTTCGCCGTCACTGGCTACGACCTGTGCACCGGGTGGGGCTCACCGAACGGAACCAACCTGATCAACGTTCTGACTTCGAAGACGCCGATCATCACGGGCACCGGTTACACCCTGACGGCGGAAAGTTGCGCGGCCACGAACGGCGCCATCGATCCCGGCGAAACCGTGACGGTGAACTACTCGTTGCAGAACGCAGGGCTGATCGACGCCAGCAACGTTGTTGCCACCCTGCTCGCCACCAATGGTGTAACAGCGCCGAGCGGCCCTCAGGTGTACGGGTTGTTGCCTGCAGGCGGCCCAGCGGTAGCGCGATCGTTTACGTTTACCGCCAATGGCTTGTGCGGTGGCAGCATCACCGCCACCCTGCTGCTCCAAAACGGCGGGACAAATCTCGGTACCGCCATGTTCCCATCCACATTGGGTGTGCCTTCAGGAACGACCAATTCGTTCGTCAACACCGGCAGCATCACCATCCCCATCAGCGCCCCGGTCGGTACGTCGACACCCTATCCGTCAACGATCGCTGTGGCGGCCCTCAGCGGCTTGGTTTCAAAAGTCACAGTGACGGTCACCAATCTCAGCCATACCTGGCCGGCCGACATTTCCATTCTGCTCGTCGGACCGGGAGGACAGACAACCATGCTCATGTCGGATGCTGGCGGCAACAACGGCGTCACGCCGATCAGCAACGTCACCCTGACGTTTGATGATGCGGCGGCCTCACTGTTGCCAGAGACCACCCTGATCATTTCCGGAACGTACCAGCCGACCAGCTACGAT
>CAZAQZ010000295.1:0-2026 GCA_964487175.1 uncultured Verrucomicrobiota bacterium
AAAGGGTTGAGAGAACGCCACAATTGGTTCGTTTGTTTGTCCGGAACCTGCGTTTGTGTAGAGTTGTTGGATCTGTGAGGGCGACAGGGCGTGGTTATAGAGGGCGACTTCATCGATCAAGCCGTTGAGCAAGCGGCTGCCCGACGCGGGATCGAAACCGAGCAGCAACGAGGCGTCGAAGGCCTGGCTGGGGAGGCTGGTGGTATCGGAAAAGGAGTTGAGCGCTCCATTGGCTCCCAGATAAATCGTGGCGCCGCCCGGCGTTACCACCAAGGCAAAGAACGACCATTGGTTGGGCGGCACAACCAAGCCGGTGCTTACATTATACCGGTCGTTGTTCCATGTGTAGCGCAACTCGTTGGCAATCGACCCGGGACCGAAGTTCAGACCGGCTACGGTGCTCCCCCCGCGGCAGAATACCACACCGGCCCAACCCGCCTGAACCCCCGTCGGATTGATCCAGCCAGTGATCGTGACTGTGTTGGTGTCCAAATTCAGGGCCGGCATGGTCAGATAGGAACTGCTGCTGTAATTGAGTTGCATCGCAGTGTTGTTGGTCTCGAAGTCGGGGAATGCGGGAGATTGCGGACCGGGAACGCCGGCCGTGACGCCGGAGCCAATAGCGCCGTTGTAGACGCCGAAGAAATCCTGGGCCACGGTCGCGCCGTTGGTCTCATTGAGGCGCCAATAGGCAGAGGGCGAATTGCTCGTTACGGCCTGCACGTAACTGGTGGGCGTGGTCTGCCCCTGGGCTCGGAAGCAATGGAAGATCACGACCCAAATGATCAGGCTGCATGCCGACCAGCGTTCACGTTGTTTCGCCCTCGTCATCTATAACAAGGTGGCGGAACGGAAAACCGTTGGTGAATGTGCGCAGGGGGCGACATTGAGTATTTCTCAACCGCCAATCGGTGCGACCCGCGCGATCCGTTGAACTTCATTGTTCCTGCGATTCTTGGAGGGTGCGAAGGAGAAAACGCAAACGTTTCGAGACGCCAGCCTCTTAACTTCTCCGGGCCGCAAGTAAAGCAAGTCAAATCCCTGAAATCAAGAGATTTCCTGCCTTACAAGGCCAGCAGAATCCTTGACACAACGCCCGGTTACCTGATGCTGCCCCTGGCGTTGCCATCCTCGTCCAAAGCCGTCCGCACAGGAACCAATCGCAACCTATGTGCTCCGTCCGACAGACACGCCCAACCGACGATGAGGCAGCGGAATTTCGGGGTAAATCCGCCGCCCCACGTCCAATTACGGCGTCCGTCACTTTGAGATGCATGAACCGGTTGGTGCTGGTGGCGAGGAGGTAGTCCGCCATTCACTGAGGCATGGCAGAAGAAGTGTCAATAGTGAGGAATGACCCCTTTCCCAAGGTATTCATACCCTACCCCGAAGTAAAGGCCCCCCGCAAATCCAGTAGAAATAGTGGCTAGTGGCTGGAGACTAGAAGTCGCCGATTTCCCACTCAACACCCCATCCCTCGACACTCAGCACACGCCACTATTCGCGATTCCTGCCAGCGCCATCGTCCCGCTGCTGACCGCCGGGACGACGACATTGAAGCCACACAAGGCCCGGCAGCCCGTGGGTTGCCAACCCCCGCAGCTACGCCGAACTAGATACGCACTGACAAACGCTGCAAACAGCATTGTGACCGGCGCCAGAAACCACCACAACACCTGTTGTTGCCCGTCGCTCACTCACCAGCTGGGCTTGCCACGCCCGCCGGTCATCGGCTCGCCTGTTTCTGCGGACCCTTCCAAAATCAAAGTGTTCTCGTTCATCGTGCCAGCGCACCTTGCGCCGATTACTAAAACACAGGGGCGGGGAAGCGGCTACGCCAGGATTGACGATCACTTGACTTGGATTGACTAGGGCCTGATTTGGCCGGAACGAAACTCCGAGGGGGAGCAACCCACCAACCGGCGAAAGGCGCGGTTGAAATAAGGAATGGAATCGAATCCGGCCTCGTACGCGGCCTCCGTGATGCGCCGGCGTGGGTCGAGCAGCAGACGCTTTGCGGTCTCGA
>CAZAQZ010000295.1:2036-4460 GCA_964487175.1 uncultured Verrucomicrobiota bacterium
GATGCGGACCTGGGTGCGGTAATGCGTGAAGGTCACGCCGGTCTGCTTCTTGAACAACCGGCAGAAATGGCAGGGACTGACGTGCAACCGTCCTGCCAGTTCGCGCACGGTCAACGCCTGCTGGTCGGCATTGGCCAGATAGGGTTCGAGTTTTCTCAGCAATGGAGATTGCGGGACGCTTTCGTGGGCGGCGAGTTTCTTCCCGTAGTCGGCCAGGTAATGCGCGAACATCTCCAGCAAGGCCTCGACCGCGCGTACTTTCTCCGGCGACATCTCCGGGCTGCCGCTCCAACTGGCCCGCAAACCGTCCACCTGCGATTCGAGGCCGCACTGCTTGAGATGGCCTGTCAACCGCCGCAGCCGGGGCGCATCGAGCGAACCTGTGCAAAACGGGCCGGCAAGCAGATTCCCCAAGTGTTTGCCATCCACCGTCACGGGCACCAAAACTTTCGTCAGCCCCGCCGGGCAGCGAAATTGCAGGGGGTTCCCTGAGCGTGAGGCTTTGTGTTCGGCGTCAACCAACGTGCCCTGGCAAAACGAGCCGCTGCGTTTGCCCATGCAACCTTCCACGCAAAACATCGCCGGAAGCGGTGCACTGGCCCCTTCATTGGCGGGAAGCAACGTCAAGGGCAGGCCGGTGGCGCAACTGAACGCCACCTGCTGGCGCCGGACCTCATCGGATTCGGTCAACTGCTGCCACAGATCCATTCGACTCGCGATCATTGTATAAATGTTCGTCTTGGATTGGATTGCGCTTAATTCCACCAGCACCACCGATGCCATGAATTGGGCAACAGAATGCAAACCATTGGCTTGTAAACGGTTGCTGCCAATGACGGCATGTTTCTTTCGCCGGAGAGACTTGACAAGTTGGCGCGAAACAAATCGAAACCCGGACATCTTGACGATCCGCGCGTAAAGGGTCACCCATCGGTCAATTAGGCACAGGGGGATTACTGGACGGGCTCAAGGACCACGGTGCCGGCTTCGTTGGTACCGAGGAAGAATCCGGTGCCGAAGCCAGACTTCTGCGAAATCACCCCCGTAAATACTGTCGACTTATTGATGGCGGGGTGAATGAACCTCCCACTGAAGGAGCCGTTCCTGGAGTTAATCCGAATGCTGAGCTTATCGGCATCGGGGTTCATCACGGTGCCAATGCCCCTGGAATTAAAGATCAGTTCCTTGATCACGTTCGACTGCAAGTTCCCATCCGATAGTGTCAGCACCGCATTGGTCAACGCGAGCACGGGCAATCCTTGCACAGGCGGAACGTAGACCGAGCCTTCGAGGAACACCCCGGAAGTGAACCCACCCGAGTAGAACTTCGCCGACAGCATGGCCGGTTTGAACCAATCCAGCGTTCCATTCAGATCGCTTTGCCCAACCAGATTGGTGAAGACGACCGCGCCCACCAATGCCCCTTGATGTTGATACAGCCCTTCGTACAGCGGCCAGAGCCCGTCACTGGAGAGCAAGGCAGTTTGGGCCACCTTGGTGCCGTCTGCCAGGACCCCATGAAACTGGATCTGACCGGCCCCGGTGACTGTGACCCATCCATATCCACTGCCGGGCGGCGCCGCACTCGCTGGTTGATTGGTGCTTCCGAGCAAGAAGAGCGTGTAATTGGCAGCCTGCGGAGCCGGGTTGCTGCGGGTGTTGAACGCTCCCAGGTCAGCGACCAGATCCGAGGTGAAGGCTTCATCCGACACTGTACCGGTAAACTGTCCCGTGTCCGGGTCCAGGGTGACGGTCAGCGTCAGATTCGTCATACCGGAGCGAGGAATCATCACAGTGGCATGACCGAAGTTGTCCAGCAGCCCTTTGAACGAGTAGCTCAGTCCGCCCAGAGTCAGTTTGCCGCTCAACGAGTTTTTGCTGCCCACAGTAATGACAATGAACCCGGACGTCGGGCTGGCGGGCGCGGCGGCCAGGACCAACCCGTTGTATGTGCCCTGAAGCGGACTGAATCCGACAAGGATGCAATCGGTGACGGTGTCGGTACTTGCTCCCATCGGTCCGCTGACGATCAAGCTGACGGTATTGGTTCCCGGCGTCTGGTACACGTGGGCGATGTTGGTTTCCAATGTATTGGTGGTTGCGCCGTCACCGAAACTCCAGAACCGATTCGTGATCATGCCTGTCGAGGTATCCGAGAACGTCACGGTCAATGGCCAGGCCCCGACCGTCGGCGTTGCACTGAAAACAGCCGCCGGGGCGCTGTGGCTGATGACGCTGTTGATCCAGTCGACGTGTGAGGAGATGCGCGTGCTGAAAAACCCACTCGGATTATCAAGCCCCGTTTCGGGGATAAACGTCCAGCCATCGCCGTTGGCCTCGTACAATCCGCCACGGTCCAGTAACGCTGCTTCAAACATCGTCCCATCCACCGCGTTGCTGAACGGACCGGAGACTCCGTAATGA
>CAZAQZ010000296.1:0-4454 GCA_964487175.1 uncultured Verrucomicrobiota bacterium
CTGCGTAGGTCGTCCCGTAGAAATTGCTGTCACTGCCCTGCACCAGACCCGCAACCGGGCCGTAGCCGTCATCACCATTGAATGAATGCAGTAAGGTCAACGTGCCGCCAGAAGTGATCTGGAACACCGTGCCATTGTTGTACGCCCCGCCGTATTCGGTCGTCCCGTAGAAATTGCTGTCGCTGCCCTGCACCAGACCCGCAACCGGGCTGTAACCGTCGTCACCATTAAACAAATGCAGCGTGCTCACTGTACCTTGCGCCGTGATCGTGAACACGGTGCCAGCGTTGTTCGTCCCTCCTGCTGAGGTCGTCCCGTAGAGATTGCTGTCACTGCCCTGCACTAGACCGGCATATGGATGGGCCCCATCGGTGGGGTAGCTGCCAAAGGTGTAAAGATTCGTCTCCTTCTGCGCGTTGGCATTGAACGCCAGACCAGCCACAACTACCAGAAGAGTGAGCAATGGAATGCGAAGTATCTTCATGGTTTTTCCTCGTGTGGATGAACCGCTTCTCGGTGCGACCCGCGTGATACGTTTAACGTCATCGTGGCCTGCGACTTTGAAGGACATGAAGGAGGAAACGCAAACGCGACGCCAGCCTCTTCGCTTCTCCGCCGAGGAGTAGAGCAAACAAACCCTGTAAAATCCAGCAAATTCGGGCTTTCCAAGACCGCTGGGACTGACGGTGCACCATCCGTTGCTCCCGCCCGTTCAGCACACCCTCGCACTAAATTCGCCCGGTTCGTTCAGGACTTAATCGGCGACTGGTAGGATCCAAGGTCGACAGCCCCAATCCCCGGAGCCCGCCTTCTCGCCGGGCCTGCGCGCCGGATTGGTCCGCATTCCGTGCGCGGGGGCGACGGGCTGCGTCGGGCTGGTAAGTTTTTACCAGTGGCTGCTCGGTGGCTCCAGGGGCCACCGAGCAGGATCACATCCGCTCATCCGGTTGTGAGCGCGGGTTCGTTGGTTTGTGGTTTTTGTCGCTGCCGACTGCGCTACGCGCCGTCACGGCTGCGAAATCTGCAGACGGTAGAACTCTTGAGGCTGAATCGCGTTCGTGTCGGTGATCGTGACCTGATTACCGTTGGTCACAGATCCCACGTAGGTCGTGAGCGGCAGCCAGACTCCATTCACCAAATCAGTGCTAAACAGAGGTGTATAGGTGCGGCCGGTCGCAAGCGGATTGAATAGCAGGTTCTTCTCGTCGGGTTGGTCGGTTACGCTCACAACCTTCAGCACGAACACCGATGCCGGGTTGGTCGGGTCGAGCCCTGCAACGTATTTGAAGAAGTTGTTCTGTCCCGTGCCATCGGCGTCACAGGTGGCGCAATCCTGGCCGTTGGTCGTTGTGCCGCTGACGCCGAAGTATTCCTGACGCCAGCAATCTGGAATGCCGTCACCAACGGTGTCTGTTGTCGAATTCGTGAAGTTCGCCACCAATGTGTCATTGCCCGTCACGGAAATTGTCGCGCAGGCCGAGGTGCTGATCGCACTGCCATTCAACGTCCAGTTCAGGAAATTGTAGCAGGCGTTGGGCGTTGCGCAGACGGTGACGTTCGACCCGCAATTCACCACCCCCCCGGCACTGGTCGTGCCAGCATTGGCGGGGGAGGGAATGGTGTTGAACGTGTAGGTGAACGGCGAGGAGTAGGTCACGACCAACGAGTTGAAGAACACGTTGTGAGAAGAAGTAGCGCCGGCGTCATTGTTGAACAACGCGATGCTGTTCAACGCGCCGCCCGGCGTCCCGCCCAGCGTACCAGTGATGGTATTGATCGCGCCAGTTCCGTACGTCAGAAGCGTCAGCGTATAACTATCATTCGTGCCCAGCGTGAACGTCAAGTGCAGACCCGAATACACCAATGGTATGCCCGTGTTGCGCGCCCCGGCCGCATCGACCACCGTGTAATTGTTGCTGCCCCCGGCCAAGTAGAACTGGAGACGGGCCCCAGTCGCGTAGGAGGCCGCGTCGTTCGTAGGGCCAGCGTTGCGCAGGATGAATCCCACGGACGAGCCAGCAACGTCGTTGCTGCCATTGTCCATATCAATGAGCAGTTGCCCGACGCCGGTTTGGATCGGGCCCGACGCAAATCCCCGATACGCCACCGCGATGTTGGGGCCGCTGCAATAAACGCCATTGGCGTAGAGTCCCCAGGACTCGTAGTCGACATCGATTCCGGGCGGCACTTCGGGCGAGCCGTCGAGGGACGTGTAGCTGAAGAATCCATTACAGGACACGTTGGAACTGGTTGTCGCCAATACCCAGGGGCCGAACCCGGTTCCGCCATTGCTGCCGTTCGTCCAAACAGTGTCCCCCGCGCTGCCGTAGGCTGAATTGGCCGCGTTGTCCGTCGCCAGGGTCCCTTGCCCATTCACGAAATTCGCCACCAAGGTTTGATTGTTCGTGACGACGATGCTATCACACGCCGACGTGCTTGCCAGAGCCCCGTTCGCAGTCCAATACAGGAAGCTGTAGCACCCGTTCGGCGTGGCGCAGACGGTGACATTCGACCCGTAATTCACCGTGCCGCCCAGGCTCGTCGTTCCGCCATTCGTCGGGGAGGAACCTGTGCTGACGGCAAATGTATTAGGCGTGACGGTGATGTAAGCTGCCTGCACATTCGTGCTGACGCCGGTGGGGCCGGTGGCGATCAGCATTACCGTGTAGACGCCGGCGGTGCTATAGGTGTATGTCAGGCTGGCCGGGGCGGTGAAGTTGGTCGTGCCGCCATCGCCAAAACTCCAGAAGTTGCTAGTGATCGTGCCTGTCGAGTTGTCAGTGAAGTTCACCAGCAGCGGCATCATGCCATTGGTCGGAGTCGCGCTGAAGCTGGCGATTGGAGGGACGGGGATTGAACCGCTGATATTCAGGACGATGGAACTGCCGACAAGCTGAAGGTTTGCCGTGTACATCGCAAGGCCGGTGCCGATGCTGAGGCCGTTGGTGATGTAGCCGCTGCCGTCGGTGGCGATGCCGCCGTAGTTGTTCGCCGCGGACGCGGTGAACAGCGTGTACGCCCCGTTCGCCAGTGAACCACCGGACAGATCGTTGAAGTTGATGGTGTTGCCGGCAAACGAAATGGCACCGGCGACGCCGTTCAGCAGCGCAATCCGGTCGCTCTGAAAACTGTTGTTGAGTCTGAACTTGAAGTTCGCACCGGCGGCCATCGCCAGGACATTGGCGGGCGTGTTGACGCCATTGAACGTCAACGTGCCGATGCCGTTTGTGCCAGGCGCGACGGTGCCGCCGCTGGCGACAGCCACTTGATCACCCGAGCCAGGCGTGATCTGGCCGGTGCCGCCCAGTGTGCCGGCCTCCAACACCAAGACGCTGCCATAGCCAGTCGCAGAATTTGTGCCCGACACGGCAGTGTTGGCGTAAACGGTGCCGGCGTTGATCGTAAAGGTCTTGCCGACGCCGAAAGTGTTCGTGCCGGCCAAAATGAGTGTGCCGGATCCATTCTTGGTCAGGTTAAAGTTGCCGGTGATGAAGGAGATCGCGCCCAGCGACAGGGACGCCTGCGCGTTTTCGATGTTGAAGCTCGAATCGGACGAGAGCGGAATCTGAAGTGTGCCGAGCGTGCCAGTCGCAATCAGTACCGGGCTCACCATGCCGGGGCCGAGATCAATCAGGTCGGTGTGGCCGAACGCGTTGGTCCCGCCGGCCAGAGGCAACGAGCGCTGGGTGTTCAGGGTCAGGTTGGCCGCGATCACAACCGCGTTGGTGCAATTGATGCTCAAGTTCCGCGCCGACGATCCATGCCCGGCGCCGCCGTCAAGGCTGTTGGCGATCTGCGAATACCCGGGCGACGCCGTTGTGATCAACAGTACATCGGTGTTTGTCGGCGAGTGTCCCAGACTCCAGTTCGACGTGGTATTCCAGTTGTAGTTGTTGTTGGTGTTGATCAGAGTATTCGGGTTCAGACGGGGCTCGACAGCAATTTCGTAGGCGATCCAATTCATGTTCGAAGCGTCCGTCGTGCTAAGTCCGAGGCCAGCCGCGGCACTGCCAACTCCGACGGACAGAGAGCGGGGATCGACTCCCGTAATCGTGCCAAGAAGTACAGCAGCAGCCAGGTAGTAACCCTGCGTGCTCGAATGATGATCGTCGCTGCACCAGATGTTGAACTGGCCGGCAGGGATGCCGGTATAGGGATTCAAGCCCGCGTAGCCTTCGTTGATCGCCTGCACAAAAGCGTCTCCGACTGCACCGACTCCCGCGCAGTGATAGTTTGAGTACGCGCCGTAGTAGGCGGTGTGAAGATCGTTGGCCATTGTCTGAATCGCGTTCGTGACTCCGTAGTACGCAGAGCCTGATGGGTAGCACCAGTCCGGACGCGGCCAGGTGTCGTACAAGAACACGCGCGCGGCGGCATTTCCGCTGTGGACGAGATTAATACAGTTGCTGACGCCGGCATTAAAGTCGGTGGGATCGCCACCCCGGTTGGTGGGA